>QCBE01000048.1 GCA_003281715.1 Prochlorococcus sp. AG-347-B23 | reverse complement strand
AAAAATAAAGACAATATTGAAGACCAATACTCGGATTTCTCCCAATCATAAATAGTAAGCCAGATAGTAATGTTCCAACTAGTCTTCCAGCAGCATTTGCCATGTAATAGAAGCCAACATTTAAACTGACTTTTTCATTATCAGAGTAGGCCAAAATCATATAAGAATGTGTGGAGGAATTCATTGCAAAAACAAATCCAAAAATAGTAAGTCCTAAAATTATTGCTATCGATGGAGAACTTTCTCTCCATAATGCGACTCCTATCAAAGATGGTATGACCATTAATACGGCACTCCAAAATTGGATAGCTTTACGATCTGGACTTTCTTTCTGGCCCCACATCTTTCTAATTGCTGGAGCCGAAGCCTGAACAATTCCATAACCTATTACCCAGGCCCCAAGAAATAATCCTATCTCCATGTAGTCCCAACCAAATGCCATATCTAGGAATACTGGAAGAGCTACAACAAACCAAACATCTCTTGCTCCAAAAAGAAAGAATCTTGCTGCTGAAAGAATATTTATTGCATTTGATTTTGAAAAAAGATCATTAAAAGCTGGTTTGGTTTTCATCTTGCCAATTTCTCCAGGCAAAATTAATGTCAATAAAAAGGCTAAGCAGAGTCCAAAACCCATAATTCCTACAGCATTATTGAATCCAAATAACTTATATAAAAGTCCACCCAAGAAAAAGCCAACTCCCTTAAGAGCATTTTTAGATCCAGTTAAAATAGCAACCCATTTAAAAAGTTGTTTTTGGCCAGTATCATTGCCATCATTTGACTCTGGAACTATTGTCTTAACAGCACTTTTAGCACTCATTTTGTTTAAATCTTTTGCTATCCCACTGACTGCTTGAGCAACCATAACGTATACGACACTAAATATTACTGGCCAATCCTCCTTAACTGGAATAAGCATGAAAAGAGCAATGATTTGAAGGATAGTCCCAATCCATAAAGTAAGCCTTAAACCATATCTTGCTCCTATCCAACCACCATATAAATTAGTAATTATTCCAAAAAACTCATAAAAAAGGAAAAGTAAAGCAATTTGTAGAGTTGTGTAACCTAGCTCATGAAAGTGACCAACAACTAATAATCTTAATGCGCCGTCAGTAAGCGTGAACGCCCAATAGTTTGCTGTTACAACACTATATTGTTGAATATTAGATAACTTCATAAAGACATAAATTAAATCTCTTTTTTGATTACATATTCAGTAAGATCTGCAAGTCTGCAGCTGTAACCCCACTCGTTGTCATACCAAGCGTATATTTTTAATAAATTTGAATTAACAACCATCGTTGATAAACTATCAACTATTGAACTTCTAGAGTCATTTACATAATCTGCAGAAACTAAAGGTCTTTCTTCGTAGCCAAGAATTCCTTTTAAATAAGTTTCTGAAGCTTCTTTAAGTGCCAAATTTACTTGTTCAACTGTCACTTTATTATTTAATTCAAAAACCGCATCTGTTAAAGAACCATTAAGTAGAGGAACTCTTACAGCATGGCCATTTAATTTTCCTTTTAATTCTGGAAAGATCTCAGCGATAGCTTTGGCAGATCCAGTAGTAGTAGGTATTAAACTTTGCATACATCCTCTTGCTCTCCTCAAATCACTTTTATAAAAATCTACTGGGACTTGAGTGTTCGTTACATCGTGAATAGTTGTAATAGCGCCATGTTTAATTGAAAAATTTTCATTAATTACCTTTACTATCGGAGCTAAACAATTTGTAGTGCAGGATGCTGCAGTTACTAATTTATGTTTGGAAGGGTCATAAAGACTTTGATTTATGCCATAAACAACATTAAGTGATTCAGCTGCTGCAACAATTCCTTTAACTGGACAAGCTACTATTACTCTTTTCATCCCTAGAGAATCAAAATAGGGATTTAGTTTGTCTGGCTTTTTATTCTTTCCTGTACATTCCAAAATAATATCTACAGAAGATTTTTCCCAAGGAACATCTAGGTAATTTTTAAAAGATGTGTAGGCTAATTTCTTTCCATCGATTATTATTTCTTCTTCTTTGACCTTTATATCTTTCACCCATC
>QCBE01000047.1 GCA_003281715.1 Prochlorococcus sp. AG-347-B23 | reverse complement strand
ATTAGTTATTTATTGTGAGCTCAGCAACTCCTGAGTTTCTTTTCGTTAGGCCTGGTGATTATGTCGCAATTAAAAAAGAAAATTGCGAAGATACTAAGGAAAAGAATGAAAATTATTGGGTCGGTCAAGTTATCGACTGTATTGGAGGAGCTAGAAATCCAAATTCATGGACCTTGTTTCAAGTTGCCAATATTGACAATGGAGAGATCACTATAATCAACGCCGATATTGTAGAAAAAATTTTGAAACCTTCTGGAAGTTAATCTTAATCAAACAAACTTCTTTAAGTATTACAGAAACAAAATGGGAAATGAACGTTTTAAAGGAAATCATCCCAATTCCAAGCAGGCAAGTCCATATACTTGATTCATAGGGCAGGGAGGTTGAATACCTTTATACATTCTATAAGTTTTTGATATTTCCTCAAATCCCAAACTTGATAAAAGATAATTTGCATAAGGGTTCAGATTAGAGCAATCCAATAAGATTTGAGCATCTAAATCACCAACTAACTCCCTTATTAATAATTCAGCAAGTGGTGGAGTATCCGCTAAAAGTGGGCCAATTCTCCAGCCTTGCTCATTATCCTCCAATACACAAGGTCTTATCCTGCCAAATCCATGGCACATCCCATTATTATCGACAATTGCACTGACATTACCATGAGAATTTTTCAACCAGTCATTTAGAAAATGTGGTCTGGGACTAGGTTCTCTTTGATCATCATAAATTAAGACTGCTTCAGAAGAAATTTTATTACCCGGGACAACTTTAAAAGAATGAAATTGATCTTTATAGAAATTTCTCAATGGCAAATCTTGAGAACCATTTAATTTCCATCGATTTGTAATGGAAGATTTTCTAAACCCCCACTTTGCGTAATCATTTAATCTATCTGGGGCAGCCTCAAGACCAATACAATCAACATTTTTCAAATATTCGAGGGCATGTTTCCATAATCTCACTCCATATCCATTATTCCGGAATTCTTTTTTAACGATAAATAAACCTATAAAACTATAAGAGGAATTATATTTTATACACGCAATAGAGCCTACAGGATTATTGTCTAGACAAGCTACCCATACCCCTTGTTTATCTGTATTTCTATAAATTGATAAATCATCCATTCCAGGAGAAAATCCTTCTAACCTTGCCCAGTTTGTGACTTCTGGTATTTCATTTATAGATATCAATCTAATTGAAAATTTTTCCCTCATAGAAATATACTAACCAAGAAAAATTTGAATTTTTAATAGCAATATTAATAAATTTGATTATTTCTCATAAATCATTCGCTTTGATTGAACTGCCTAAAAACCTTAGTTATTTACAATTTATCCTCTGATATATTTAATACTATTCAAAGGTAAAAAATGAAAATTTCTGATAAATTTCATTTAGAAGACATCTATAAATTAAAAAATACAGTTCTCACTGGTAAAACTGAAGATATAAAATGGCGGATCCATCATATCAATATAGTTTCTAAACTTTTGGATGAAAATAAAAAAGAGATAATTAAATCACTTTTTGTTGATCTCGGCAAATCTGAAATTGAAGGGCTTTCAGAAATACTTTTAGTGAAAGAAGAAATTTCACTTATAAAAAAGAAACTCAATTCTTGGATGCGACCAAAAAAGATTGATACACCTTTTTATCTTTTTCCATCATCCTCCAAAGTTATTTATGAACCTCTTGGGTGTGTCTTAATTCTTGGTCCTTATAATTATCCATTACTCTATATTTTAAAGCCATTGGTAAATATTTTCTCAGCAGGAAATACTGCAGTTATAAAACCATCAGAGAAATGTCCTGCGACCTCAAAACTTATTAAAAAGCTTACTTCCAAATATTTCCATAAAGATGTCCTAATGACAGTAGAGGGTGATAATAAACAATCCATAAAATTAATTGAACAAAATTTTGACCACATTTTTTTTACAGGAAGTACTGAAACTGGAAAATCTATAATGAAATTAGCTTCAAAAAACTTAACTCCATTAACTCTTGAGTTAAGCGGAACAAATCCTGTAATTGTTTTCAAGAATGCAAATTTAGAAGTGGCTGCAAAAAGAATTGTTTGGGGTAAATTTTTTAATTCTGGTCAATCCTGCATGGCTCCGAATCATATCTTTGTAGATA
>QCBE01000046.1 GCA_003281715.1 Prochlorococcus sp. AG-347-B23 | reverse complement strand
AGAATATTCTTTAATACCTTCTCTTACTTCAAAATCGCTTAAAACATCAAAAGTACAAAATTCTACCCCTAGAGAATTTAATATTTGAACAACATTGTTGGAAAACCCGCATTGAGGCATTAATTTTGTGCCCTTCATAAATACCATTACTGGATTAGAATCAATTAGTTTTTGAATCTTGTCTTTAGTTAGGTTGTCCATAATTCAATTAGGTGTTTCTGTTTTTAATGCCAGTGCATGTATAGCCTCTGAAGCTAATTCTTCCTTTAGGGCAGAATAGACTAGCTGGTGTTGCTTTACTAATGATAAGCCATTAAATTCAGATGAAATTACAGTTACTTGCAAATGATCATTTCCTTTAATATTTTCAACAAAAACTTTGGAATTAGGTATTTTATGAGTTATTAAATTAATAACTTCTGTTTTCGTAATCATAATAAAAATTAATTAACCCTTATATTTTGTTTCAACAAATCCTAGTTGGATTAATTTTTTGTAGGCTTCTTTGCCTTCTGGGCTGTCAGGAGACATTATTCTAATTGTCTCTATAAGTAAGGGTACAGCAACCTCAGGGGTTCCATTTTTTATGTACAAGGCAGCTAATCTTTTATTTGATTCTGCTAGAGTTTTTAATGTTTCCTTTCCTTTTCTCTGTACTTCATTTGGTATTCTTGCATCAATTCCTATAAAGGCTGTATTTAGATCAGAATAGAAAGACGCGAGTTGCTTGGCTAATTTTCTTCCATCAAGATATGAATCTTTTGCTTTATCCAAATCACCATTTTTTATATGTTCATCTCCTTGTTTCATGTAATATTTTACGTTTGAGACAGAGAGTTTTGCACTATCATTTGAAAGTACTTTGTAATCTTTTGGTTTCTTAACTTCTGCACGAACTAAATTTATGTAAGGAAAATTTCCAAAAAGGATTAATATGATTGGAATCAATTTTAAGAATTTCATATTCTTATTTTTATTATTAGATTCAATAGTAACTTATTAAGATTCATCTACCGACATTTTTTAATGCTTTTTCTTCCTCTTCAATCATTTTTTCATTTAGATTTTTATTAAATTCCTCAATAGTAAAGTTTAAATAATCTCTTATATACATAGGTTTTCCAAAGGATAAGCAAAACTCACTCCCAAATTTGGGACAAACTTCACTGTAAGCAATTCCAATTGGAATAATAATAATCGATTCAATTTTTTTTGTAGCTAATCGTGCTAATCTGTTTAGCCCTTGTTTGAGAACTAATTTTTTCCCATATTTATTAATTTTTCCTTCAGGAAAAACAACTAGTTGTTCTCCTTTTTCTATAAGATCGATAGCATATCTTAAAGCTGAAAGGGATGGAGATAGTTGATTGATCGAAAAGCATCCAAGTCTTTTTAAAAACCAACCTTGAATTCCTCTCATTTCGGATTTGGTGACCATAAATCTACAATCTTTATTGGTTACTCTTCTACCCATTGCCATAGTTAGTATTAGGCCGTCCCATCTTGATCTATGGGTTGGAGCTAAAATAATTGATGAATTCTTGGGGATTGAAAACCCATTATTAATTATTTTCTTTTTTTTAAAAAAAAATCTTAAAACAATGTCTTGGGTAACGAACATTGCTAAAAAACCCAGTAATGGGTTGATATTGTAATAGATATCTTCAGACTTTTTATTCAAATTCAATTTACTATATATTAATAATTTAAGTGTTTGTGATTTTTTATTAGCTATTATTGGGCGGTTACTAGATTGTCTATAAACTAAGATTTTGTAATTATGACTACTTTAGGAGTAAACATTGACCATATTGCAAATGTAAGGCAAGCAAGGAAAACGGTAGAACCAGATCCTGTACAATTTGCTTTTTTAGCTGAATTAGGAGGAGCAGATTCCATAACAGTTCACTTAAGAGAGGATAGAAGACATATACAAGATAGAGACGTTTTCCTTTTGAAAAAAACTATAAAAACAAAACTAAATCTAGAGATGGCTGCTACACCAGAAATGTTAGAAATTGCCAAACAACTTCTTCCCGATTACGTGACAATTGTTCCAGAGAAAAGAGAGGAAGTCACCACTGAAGGCGGGTTGGATGTAAAAAGTAATGTGCAATACCTTAAGAATTTCGTTCAAAATTTAAAAGATTCAAATATAGAAGTAAGTGCATTTATTGATCCTCTTGGTGAGCAAATCAATTATTCAAAGAAAATAGGTTTTAACTTTATAGAACTACATACTGGGAAATATGCTGAATTATCAGGACATGAACAGTATAAAGAGCTCCAAAGAATTATAGAGTCTACACACTTAGCATATGACCTTGGATTAGTCGTTAATGCTGGTCATGGCCTTAACTATAATAATGTTAAAAAAATTGCATCAATTAACAATATGAACGAGTTAAACATTGGTCATAGTATTGTTGCAAGGGCTTTAGCGGTAGGATTAGAAAAATCTGTACGTGAAATGAAGTCGCTTATTACATCAAATTAAAGTTCAAAATGACAACATATTATTTCGTCGCCGCAAGTGAAAAGTTTTTAACAGTTGAAGAGCCACTTGAAGAGATTTTGAAAGAAAGGATGAGGAACTACAAAGAAAACAATAAAGAAATAGATTTTTGGCTCTTAAAAAATCCATCATTTTTGCAAACCGCTAAATTTAATGATCTAAATAAAAAGATTCCATCTCCCCCTGCAGTTGTTTTATCGACGGATAAAAAATTTATAACCTTCTTGAAGCTTCGTTTAGAGTTTGTTGCTGTGGGGGAATTCGAATGTCCTAATGCAGAAATAATTGATCCATTTAAAGTTGAGTAATATAACCATCT
>QCBE01000045.1 GCA_003281715.1 Prochlorococcus sp. AG-347-B23 | reverse complement strand
GTTGTTTTAAGTTGAGTCCGTGAATTGCAAGATTATTAATTTTTTCGCGATTTAAATTTTTAAGAGACTTTTTAAAATTAATTTTTAAAAAGTCAAAATCACCCTTTGGTAAAACTTTGGAAGTGATCACCCAATTTTTTTCTTTTATATTCTCATCTATTGCTAATTTTTTTATTGAATTTCCAATAAGTGATTCAGCATCACCATAAGAGGGTGCTGTTTCTATGTGATTAATTCCTACATAATATGCATTTTTTATTATGCTATACATTTTTTCGAGACTTTCGGTTGCTCGCATTGTCCCTAAAGTGAATAAGCTCACTTTCGCCCCTCTACCAAATGATCTTTTTTGTGAATTAATAATCATTTAAATATGATCAATTTCTTTTTATTTAATCTTTAATTTATTTATAGTTGAAAATTATTTAAAGTAAATTAAAGTAAATACAAAATTTTGCAAAAATATTTTTCTTAAATCTATGTTTACAGGAATAATTCAATCAATTGGAAAACTAAGACAAGAAAAAAACATTTTAGAAATTGAAATTCTAGATAATTTATTTGATATGGCAATTGGTGACAGCATAGCTGTTGATGGAATTTGTTTGACAGTTAAAGAGATTTTTCAAAATAAATTTACTGTTGATGTTAGTGAGGAGACATTAAAAAAAACAACTTTAGGAGTAAAGTCGAACCTGAATCAGATTGTTAATTTGGAGCCCGCTCTTAGGTTGTCTGACCGTCTTGGAGGGCATATAGTCAGCGGACATGTTGATGGCCTTGGAACAGTTGATAATATAGAAAAATTGCAGAAATCTTGGCTCTTATCAATAAAGTGGAAAAATAATAATTTTTCAAAATATGTAGTTAGTAAAGGGAGTATTTGTGTAAATGGTATAAGTCTTACGATTGCAAAATATGAGCGGGAAGGAGAAATATTTACTATTGCGATAATTCCTCATACTTGGCATAACACAAATCTTAATAAATTAAATATCGGTGACAGCGTAAACCTTGAAGCAGATGCACTAATTAAATATGTAGAGAAATTACTTTTATTTAATAAAAATATTAATCAAGACTTATCTTTTAATAATATTTCTTCCGAGTGGCTCAAAGAAAACGGTTGGTAAAATATATTTTTTAATTTAATGGAATCAGATAAATTGTTTTTGACTCTTTTTTAAGATCGATTTTAAATTCCTGACCAGGTTCTAGACCTAATTTTTTGGTGTAGGCATGACCAATTAATAGGTTCCCATTGCCATGAACTTTAGTTTTGAATTCTGTCTGCCTGCCTCTTGAAGCTCTATTACCATTTTTCCCCAAACGACCCTTTCCTATTTTGTAACCCTTAGCTTCGATAAGCGCCCTATAAAAACTTTTTCTTAAGATTCTTCCACTTGGACCTACGTACCCACAACCTTTAGCTATCTCATCTTCAGATTTTTTACTTAATAACTTTGCTTTTTCAAGAAGTTCTTTTCCTTCTAGCATTATCTGACAAATTCATAATTATATATTCTTACTAAAAAGGAGAACTGTGGCAATATAAATTAATAAAAAAAAAAATTTAATTTTTGAAATTTAGTTTTTTATAAAAGATACAAAATAATAAATAAAACAACCCATATTCCATCTACAAAATGCCAGTACAATTCAACAGCTTCCAATGGAAACATATTTTTACTGGTTAATCTTCCGCCATTGATTCTCGATTGCCAAGCAATAATTAAAATCATTAAAGTGCCTAAGGTGACATGTAATCCATGAAAACCAGTAAGAGCATAAAAAGTACTTGCAAATAAATTATCGGTTAGTCCAAAAGGTAAATGAAAATATTCAAATAATTGACATATTAAAAATATAATTCCAAGAAAAGCAGTAAAAAATAACCATTTTTGGGAATCTGAGTTTTTATCTTTTAAAAGTGCTTTGCCTGCTTTATGGAAAGTTGCACTACTAACAAGTAACAAAATTGTATTAAGAGTAGGTATTGGCAGTTCTAATTCATAAATAGCACCATCTGGTAATGGATTTACTGCTTTATAAGTTAAATAAGCAGCAAAGAATCCCGCAAAAGTCATTCCGTCCGCAATTAGGAAAGTTATAAGACCAAACATTCTGAAGTCTTCATGTGTTTCATTAACTTCAGAATTATTTTTTTGAATTTCTTTTGAGCTATCTAGTGTTGTCATATGTTTTTATTTCTGTTCAGAAATTTCTTTACCATAACCATATGGTTCTTCAACTAATGGAGCTTCTCCTTCCCAATTTTCAACTGGAGGTGGAGAAGATGTTAACCATTCAGGTGTAAGAGCATTCCAAGGGTTATCTCCAGCATTTTTTCCATTTCTCACACTAAGGAATAGGTTAATTAAAAAAGGAATTGTACTTATAGCCATCAAAAGAGCCCCAAGGCTACTAATTTGATTCACGAACTGGAATTGAGGATCATATTCTGCAACTCTTCTTGGCATTCCATTTAAACCAAGCCAATGTTGAGGAGCAAAGCACAAGTTAAATCCAATAAAAGTAATGATAAAGTGTAAAATTCCTAATTTTTCATTGAGCATTTTCCCAGTTACTTTGGGGAACCAATGATAAATGGAAGAGAAAATAATAAAAACAGTCCCTCCATAAACTATGTAATGAAAATGGGCTACAACGAAATAGGTATCATGTACGTGAATATCGAAAGGTACCTGCGCTAAAGCAACTCCTGTAATACCTCCAAAAACAAAATTTATAATAAATCCGCAAGAGAATAACATTGCACTATTAATGGAAATTTTACCTCCCCACAATGTTGCAACCCAATTGAAAAATTTTATACCTGTCGGAACAGCAATAAATGCTGTGGCGATAGTAAAGAATAATCTCATCCAAGGGGGCGTTCCACTCGTAAACATGT
>QCBE01000044.1 GCA_003281715.1 Prochlorococcus sp. AG-347-B23 | reverse complement strand
TGGAAAAACGACAATTACTTTCTTATTGGAATATCTTTTAAAAAAATTAGGGAAAAAGACTGCATTATTTGGGACCTTGTTTAATAGATGGCCTGGCTTCTCAGAAGTGGCTTCTCATACAACTGATTTCGCCGATAAACTTCAAAAGAAATTAAATGCTGCTGTTGAGGCTGAATCTGAATTCGCGATATTAGAGGTAAGTTCTCATTCTATTGCTCAAAAGAGGATATCAGGATGCGAATTTGAGGCGGCTATTTTTACTAATTTAACTCAAGATCATCTTGATTATCACTCAGATATGGAATCTTATTTTAAAACAAAAAGAAAATTGTTTTTCCCACCTTATTTAAGAGAAAAGGATGGAATTTCTGTATTAAATCACGATGACCATTGGATATCTAAATTATCTTCTGATCTTGAAAAAAAATCTTCATTAGTGTCTACAAAGATTACTGAAAGTGAATTTGAAAATGATGATTTTTTTTTCGTAACAGATAAAAAATTTACTGAAAGTGGTTCCACTTGTATTTTTCATACACCTAGGGAAAAAATTCAACTGTTTGTTCCACTTGTCGGTGAATTTAATTTAATGAATGCGATTCAAGCAATAACAATTTTGTATAAACTGAATTTTTCTTTAAAAGATTTATCAAAGCTAATACAATCTTTCCCTGGTGCTCCTGGGAGAATGGAGAAAATACAGATTGATGATAGTGACGTTTCAATATCTCTTCCAACAGTAATAGTTGATTATGCCCATACTCCTGATGGATTAAAAAAAGTTTTGCAATCAATTAAAAAACTTTGTGAAGGGAAGCTAATAACTGTTTTTGGCTGTGGCGGAGATCGTGATCGTAGTAAAAGGCCTTTGATGGGATCAATAGCTGAAGAGTTGTCTGATCAACTTTTTATAACTTCAGATAATCCAAGATCAGAAGAACCCCAAAAGATAGTGAATGATATTTTGATGGGTATAAAAAAAAGAGAAAAAATAACAATTGAAATTGATAGATTTAAAGCAATAAATGAATCTATTAAATTTGCCAATAAAAAAGATATTATTTTAATTGCAGGAAAAGGACATGAAGACTACCAAATTCTCAATGATAAAGTTATTAATTTTGATGATAGAAAAATAGCTTATAAATTATTAAAGGAAAAAATAAATCTCAATAAAATTTCCTAATCAAATAAGAAAGATTTTTACGCAAATCACAAGAAAAGTTTCTTAGAATCAATGGAGTTATTTTTAATAAAATGAAAGGCTTAGCCTTAGTTGTAGGCGCAGGTGGAATTGGAACACAACTAGCTAAAGATCTGAATGCAAGTGAAAAAGATTTAGATGTTGTTTTGTGTGGAAGAAAAAGTGAATTTAATCCTTTTTGGGAATTAGATATAGAGGATTCTCAATCCCTTTTGCAGTTGAAAAATAAAATATCTAATCATCCTTCAAAATTAAGGCTAGTTGTTAATGCTACAGGTAGACTTCATAGTGATTCTCTTCAACCGGAAAAAAGATTACAACATCTTGATAAAAAGAATATGATGGAAAGTTTTTCAATAAATGCCTTTTCTCCTATTTTATTAGCTAAAGCGATTGAAGAATTTATACCAAAAGATTGCGATTTTAATTTTGCAAGTATAAGTGCAAGAGTTGGTAGCATTGGAGATAATCAAACTGGAGGTTGGTATTCATATAGAGCTGCAAAATCTGCGCAAAATCAGTTTTTTAAATCTTTAAGTATTGAATGGGCTAGACGTTTCCCAAAGGCTGCTATCACATTGCTTCATCCAGGAACAGTAGATACTGATTTATCTAGACCTTTTCATAAATTTGTTCCAGAACATAAATTATTTAGTAAAGAAAAATCCTCCCAATTCCTGATAAATATTATTAAAAATCAATCACCAGAATCTACAGGAAAATTTATTGCATGGGACAATTCGGAGATACCTTGGTAAACTAAATTTTTTTTATATCAATAGATCTTTAAGTCAATATTTTTTTTATTTCTCTAGCAAGCAAATCAATCTCAGCTTCTGTAGTCATTTGATGTACGCATGCTCTAAACCATTTTGGATCTTCTAGAACTCTAATCCAAATTTTCTTTTCTCCAAGTTTCTTTACATATTTATCCTTATCTTTAATATTTTCGATATTAAAACTAACAATCCCATTTAAATATTTTTTTTCTAAAACTAATTCAACACCCTTTGATTGATTTAAATCATCCCAAAGTTTTCCACTTAATTTTTTGATATTTTTGTTTTTTTCTTTTTCATGGCAGTCTTTATCCAAAAGATCTAAAGAATTCCGAAGCCCAGCAAGTAAAGGAATACAAGAGGTAGCTATTTCAAATTTCCTTGCATCATCATGAAAAAGATTATCTGAAGGCTCATAAATACCTTGTTCTTTTTTTAATGATTTCCAACCAATTATTGTTGGATCTGTTTCATGAATAAATCTATCTGAGACATAAATGGCTCCAAGTCCTTCAGGTCCACATGCCCATTTATGAGAAGTTATTGAATATAAATCGGAATAAAAAACTTCTTTTTCAATATTTATGTGACCAAAGGTTTGAGCACCATCAACAAGTAAATAAGAATCTTCTCGATTATTTTTTAATTCGATAGAAATTTTTTTTAAAGGGATTTTATATCCAAAGTTCCATAAGATATGAGAAATAATTAGGATCTTAGTCTTACTATTTAGATTTTTCAAAATCTCTAAAATTATATTTTCGTCGTTTAGATTTTTAATTTTTTGGATTGGCAAAATTTTGAATATTAATTTATTTCTCCTGCAAAATTCACGACTTGCAGCCACTACTCCAGGATGTTCACAGTCACTTATTAACAACTCTTCTCCCTCTTTTACTTTTATTCCCCAGAAGGGCAAAATCATACCAGAAGAGATGTTTTCGGTAAGAGCTACATTCTTTGAATTGACACCTAATTTTTGTGCAATGATTCTTTTTGTGGTCAATATTTCTTTATAAATAAAAGGCCACATATCATTAGTAAATGGTCCTAAATCTTGGATAATTTCCCAAGTTTTAACTATTGCTTCTAGAGAAGATTTTGGTAATGGTCCTTGACCACCATAGTTAAAATAATATTTATTTTTTAATGCG
>QCBE01000043.1 GCA_003281715.1 Prochlorococcus sp. AG-347-B23 | reverse complement strand
GTGGAGCTACCAGAAGAAGATGTTAAAGATTTGATGTGTAAAGCTGGGCAGCCAGTTAGTCTTGAGACTAAAGTTGGAGATGGTGAAGACACCGTTTTATTGGATTTACTTGCGGGCGGAGAAGATTTGCCGGACGAACAAATAGAGATGGATTGTATGAGAGGTGACCTTCATTCACTCTTGCATCAATTACCAGATTTGCAATGTCGAGTTTTAAGGATGAGATATGGTATGGATGGAGATGAGCCTATGTCCCTAACAGGTATAGGGAGGGTATTGGGGATAAGTAGAGATCGAGTAAGAAATTTAGAAAGAGATGGATTAAGAGGTTTAAGAAGACTTAGTGATAATGTAGAAGCTTATTTTGCTTCTTGAATAAATTCATAAATTAATTTATTTGTTTGTTCAGGTTCTTCATCATGAGGACAATGTCCAGCTCCTTTTATGATATCTAATTTTTTTATATTTTTGAATTGTTTCTTCCACTCTTTTGCTTCATCTAGAGATTCCCAAGGATCTTTTTCTCCCCAAATCAATTGAATTGGAGCATTTATCTTATCAAAAAGATCAGTAGCAAGGTAGTCATCGAATAAGTTAATAAAACCACGAAATGCTTCTTTAGAGTTTTTCCTTTGAGAGGGTTGATAAAGTATTTCAATCAATTCTTTATCGATATTTTTTCCTGAAGGGTAAGCTTGTTCAAGTATTTTCTTTATAACTTTTGGATTAGCAGCTCTTGTAAAAAGTGTATTACTAATTACTCTTTGCCTTACTATTGTTTTAAGAACTGGCCTCAGTAGATTCATAAAGATATCACTTTTTTTTAAACGTTTATCATCCATAGTTCTTTGTGCACAATTAATCAAAATTACACCTTTGCAATTATCTTTGAGGATTTCAGCAGTTTTCAATGCAATAACACCACCAATTGAATTTCCTACCAAGTAAACAGGAGATTTTATGACCTCTGCACAAAATGTTGATGTTTGATTACTCCATAAGTCAAATGAATATTTAATTGAGTTCTCTTTATTAGGTTCGTAATTTAATAAAGCACTAGGCTGACTGCTTTTTCCAAATCCTAATAAGTCAATTGCGTAGCAATTAGAAAATTTACCAAGAAAATTTTGATTATGTCTCCAGTGGTTTTTTGATGCTCCAAATCCATGAATTAACAAAATTTTAATATTGTTTTCAGAAGTTGATTCTTTTGATATGGACCAAGAAATTTCCCAATTTTTCCACTTCCAAGTTTCAGATTTACTTAAAGACACTATAAACATGATTTTAATTAAACTTTAATTCAAAAAAAATTTATTCGTTTTTCATAAATTATTCTTAGTTAAGATAAAGCGTTCATTTTATGAAAAAGAAAAAGGTAATATGTATTGGAGAGGCCGTAATAGATAGAATCAGAAATAAGTCAAATAAAGGATTTACAGATTTTTTGGGTGGTGCGCCGGCCAATGTTGCTTGTGCGTTAAGAAAATTAAAAATAGATACAACATTTATAGGAAGTTTAGGTAGTGATAATTATGGAAAAAAATTTATTACGCAATTTAATGAGTTGGGAGTTAATTTAGATTTCTTGCAATTAGATAATGATTCATCTACCCGCGTGGTTAATGTAGATAGAGATCAATTTGGAGATCGTTTTTTTTCATGCTTTGAGGAAAGTTCTCATTCATACTTTGCAGACGAAGTTCTTAGTAAGAAATTAATCGAAAAAGAAATTTTAAATTTGCAGAAATGTTTTCTAGAAGCAAAATATTTGGTTACTGGAACGATCTTATTATCATCTCCAATATCAGCAGAGACTATTTTTTTTCTTCTTGAACAGGCTAAAAAATTTGAAGTCAAAATAGTTATTGATTTGAATTGGAGAGAAGTGTTTTGGGATCATTCAAGTTTTTCATCAGAACTTAGTAAAGCCGCGAGAGTAAATTTAATCAAGGAATGTTTAAATCATGCAAATGTTTTAAAACTTGCTAAGGAGGAAGCAACTTTGTTTTTTGAGGATGAAAATCCCTTGCTAATATCTCAACAATTCTCTAATCAACCAGATGTAATAATTACTGACGGGGAAAATCCCATTTCATGGTACATCAATGGATTGCAGGGAATTACCGAAACTCCTATGTCACAAAAAATTGTTGATACAACTGGTGCAGGTGATGCTTTTCTAGCTGGGTTAATTTCAAAAATAATTTCTTCTGGTTACCCTTTAAATGGACTAGAGATAGAAGATTGTATTAAGTTCGCAAGTGTTTGTGGATTATTGACTTGTCTTGGTGAAGGCGCCATCGAGCAACAGCCATATTATGAGAAGGTTAATAAATTCTTAGGATCTCTTATTTCGTAGTGTCTGCCGTAATTTTTTGCGTAACTAATTTCTATTTTCCAGAAATTTTCAATAACTGGTTCGATTAATTCTGGCCATTCAATAACTAAAATAGCTTTTCTTTGTATTGCCTCTTCTTCTTCTGAAAAAAAAACTTCTTTTGCTGAAGAAATATCTTCTAACCTGTATAAATCAAGATGAATTAGCGGAATTTTTCCGGAATAATAGTGATGCGAAATAGCAAATGTAGGGCTTGTAATGTCTTCAGAGATGGACAGTCCTTTGGCAATACCTTGTACGAATGAAGTTTTCCCTGCTCCAATTGGACCCTTTAGTAAAACAATTGATTGAGGATTTAATTTCTGTGAGAGTTTTTTCCCTAAATTCAAAGTCTCAAAAAAATTCTCAACAAACACAAAATTACACAAAAATCATCTATAGTTTAATAGAAAAAGTATTCCCTAGTTATGGTCATAGCAAATTCAGTTAAAACCTCTACACCAAATTATGTAATTGCAGATATCTCTTTATCAGATTTTGGTCGTAAAGAAATTAAAATTGCCGAAACAGAAATGCCAGGATTAATGGCTCTTAGAGATAAATATCAATCTGACAAACCACTCAAAGGGGCAAAAATAGCTGGAAGCCTTCACATGACTATTCAAACGGCAGTCCTAATTGAAACTCTTGTTGATCTTGGTGCAGAGGTGAAATGGGCTTCATGTAATATCTTCTCAACTCAAGATCATGCGGCTGCAGCTATCGCAGATCAAGGAATTCCTGTATACGCAAAAAAAGGTGAGAGCCTTGATGAATATTGGCAGTACACTCACTATATTCTTGATTGGGGTGCAGACTCTCCAAATATGATTCTTGATGATGGGGGAGATGCTACTGGCTTATTGATACTCGGTAGTAAAGCGGAAAAAGATTTATCTGTATTAGATAATCCTAGTAATGAAGAAGAAA
>QCBE01000042.1 GCA_003281715.1 Prochlorococcus sp. AG-347-B23 | reverse complement strand
TACAACCATTTATTAGATGTAATACTGACTTCTTTTGTAATTTGATTTATTTCTTGTATATATATCTCTGTAAGACAATTTTTTTGATTTAAATTTCTACTTTTTATAAATGCTTTTTCCAAGATATTACTCTCTCCTAAGTCTTTGACTTTATTATTCAAACTAAGAATAGATTCAACTAAAGTTGAACCACTTCTTGGCATTCCCACAATAAAAATGCTTTGTGGATAAGAGGATTTTTTATTATTAACTTTTTTTCTCTTTTCTGATTCAATAAGTAAGAAATTTGATCTTTTGATAACCAGATTATGATCAGATGGGTTTATTGCAAGTTTTAATTTATTTGCAATTTGAAGATTTTCAGAACTTTTTTGATATTTTTTTTCTTTATGAAGAATATTTGATCTTGCAAAATAGATATCTACTTTTTCTCTCTCAGTTTTGTTTTTTAAAAATTTTTCAGAAAAAAGATAATCACACCATTTTTTGTCAGAACTTTCATATTTCAGTCTTGAAAGTGAATAATATGGTCTTACAAATTCAGGGTTAATTTCAATTGTTTTGACAAGTAATATTTTCCCTTCCTGAACCCTGCCAATAGTTTTCAACATATTGCCTAAATTCGCATATCCAACTATTGAATTGGGATCTATTGTGATTGCTTTTCTAAAAGATATTTCTGCATCTTTAAATTTTTTTAATTCTCTTAAAACATTTCCAAGATTAGAATGCGCATTTGCAGAATATGGGTTAAGGTCAATTGATTTTCTAAGTGATAATTCTGCTTCGCTTAATTTGCCAAGATCTTTTTGTATAGTTCCCATATTATTATGCGCTTCGGACCAATTTGGATTCAATTGAATTGTTTTTTTGAGTAATATTTCTGCTTCTCTTAGTTTGCCTTGGTTTTTTAAAATAAGACCATAGTTTGAAAAAATTCTATAGTCATTTATTTTTTGTTCAATACAGGATCTATAGTATTTTTCTGCTTCTAAAATATTTCCTTGTGAATGTAATAAAAATGCTTGATTAATAATCTGTGCTTTAAAATTATTAGTTTTAACATCTTTTTTAAGCTTTTTTTCAGATTTTTTGTGATTCCCAAAACCTGCCATAAAAAATTCCTTTGAAGTTATTATATATTTTTTATATGTTTAATAAGTATGGGTTATTTAAATTGCTTGTTATTACGAATGAATTCTCTAGAATTAGTTCATTTCATAACAACGAAAATTATAAAATATGGAGTCAATCGGTTTTATGTGGGTTTTATGTGGGGATAGTGTTATGACCCAAGTCATTTATACCAATCCTTGTAAAGCATCAAAATCATGTGGAATTATTGAGTGGGAGTAAGTTTTCAAATTTCTTAAACATTTAATACTTATTATTTAAGTATCAAATTTTATAAAAGAGATTTTAAATGTGATGAGTAAGATTATTAAACTAAGTCGATCTACTGTAGAGAAATATCTTAGTTGTCCAAGATGTTGTGTACTTGATAAAAAATATAAAATAAAACCACCATCATTACCTTTTACCTTAAATATAGCTGTTGATAATTTATGTAAAAATGAATTTGATCATTATAGACAACTTGAAGAGCCTCATCCTTTATTTATTCAACATGGTATTGAAGCTGTTCCTTTCAAACACAAAGATTTAGAACAATGGAGAAGTAATTTTCAAGGTATCAGGTATAAGTCAATTGAACATCATTATGATTTTGGTGGAGCTGTGGATGATATTTGGCAGAAAAAAAATGGTGATCTTATCATTGTTGATGTAAAAGCAACATCACGAAATAATTTTGATTGGTCTGAAACTTTTAATAAATACGAATATGCAAAAGCTTATAAGAGGCAATTAGAAATGTATCAGTGGTTATTTAAAAAAAACGGTTTTAAAGTTGCTAAAGAAGCTTATCTTTTATATTTTAATGGAAGGAAAAATGAAGAAGTTTTTAATAATCAATTAAATTTTGATGCACATCTAATTAGATTAGATTGTTCTACTGAATGGGTAGAACATAAGATAATTGATACGGTCAATTTATTACGTTCTGATATTTTTCCTAAACCTTCATTTAATTGTGAATATTGTAATTATTTAAAGAAGCGTTGGCAGCTAATGATAAATTAATACTAATAGAAAATTTTTTGATATTTCTGGAAAAATAGTGAATAAAAGATACTCTTTAATTAGATTATTAATTTAGACTTTTGATAAATTCTAAAAATCCTGAAGGAAAGATAACCAATCATCTTCAACAAGATGTAGTCAAAGTATCTGGTAAAACAATTTTTATTAATCCTTTTTTATATTGGCGGAGATTTGATGAAAATACCAATAGATGGCTTAGAGAACCTGGTCAAATGTCAGAGGATCAAATTTCACCAAACAGGAACCGTTTTTATCCAGAAATTGAGTGGGCTGATTTAAGTCATGAGCAAAAGCTCATAAAAGATGCAACTGTTGAGATGTTTTTAAAAACTCTTGAATTGATAAGTACATTTCATCCTTATCTTAGTTCAGGGCAATTATTAGAAGTAGAGAGAAAAATGGCAATTACAAAAAAGATTCCTTTCGAAAAGTGGGTAAAAAAATCTTTCGCAAAAAAAGCGAGATTATTAGAAAATGAAAAAAGAAAATTTCAAAGAGAAAGATTTTTTAGTAGCTGGAGAGAATGGTTTTGTCTTATAAATACTCAAAAAGCCATTTTGCCGGTAATTGTCACAATATTTATTTCCTCATTTATTGGATGGTCTTTAGGGATATCAAAGAATAGTTGTAATCCTTATTTTGAACAAAATATCGATCAATTAAATTAATTTGTTTTTGATATTTTTTAAGGATCTGAGTTAATATAATTTTTGAAAAAAAAAATTTCTTATATAAGATTAAATTAACTAGAATAATGGCTTAAACAAGCATAAGTTTTATGAGTGGAAATTTCAATTCAAATAATATCAAAAATGATGAGTTTAATCTGAACAATAATGATAGTGATTATAAAGATTTAATCACTACACTTAAAAAGATAAAATCAACCATTGCTTTATTGGAAAAAATAATATTTAAATAAATTTTATATTTTTGATAAAAACAAATTCTAATAAAAAACTTTTTTCATTAAAGAGACAACCTTTAGTCTTACTTGCTTTTTCTTCGATTTCGTTTTTATTAATTCTATTTAGGTTAATTTTTTTACAACTTTTAAATTATGAATCTTTTAAGAAGATGTCGGATGAGAATAGGATCAGACTCATTGCTTCACAGCCAGTACGGGGAAGAATACTAGATAAAAATGGTTACGTTTTAGCAGATAGTAGAGTTAAATATTCATTAATAATAAAGCCTCAATCTGTCAATAAAAGTAATTGGGAGAAACATAAATTAAGTATTTCTGATCTGTTAAATATTGATAGTAATGTAATTGAAAAAAAATATTTTGATGGTCAAAAAAATCAAAAACTTTCAGTAAGTATTATTGATGATTTGAATGTAGATCAATTAATAAAATTTAAGGAAAATGAAGGAAATTTATTGAGTTTTGAAGTAGCGACTCAATTAATTAGAAATTATCCTTATAAATCCCTTGCTGCTCATGTAATTGGTTATACCCAGCCCATTACTGAATCAGAATATAAATTTTTATCTAAGAAGGGTTAT
>QCBE01000041.1 GCA_003281715.1 Prochlorococcus sp. AG-347-B23 | reverse complement strand
GAATTTATTTCAAATATACTGCAAAGGGAGATTGGTATTTTATCCACAGACTTATTGATTTTTACAGCTATGGCAAGTTTAGATATTGCAGTTGTTTTTGATAATTGGATACTTATTTTAGTGTTTACTATTTTCGGTTTATTGTGGAATTTAATCTGCATTGCTTATTTCGCATACTTTATTTTTGACGATTATTGGTTTGAAAAAAGTTTGATAGAGTTTGGCAATTCTACAGGTGTAGTAGCTTCTGGGTTACTTCTTTTAAGACTTTCAGATCCTAAAAATATTTCTAAGACTTTACCAATTTTTACGTCAAAACAGCTATTCGCTCAATTAATTCTATCTGGGGGACTATTCACAGTTCTTGCACCATTAATGATTTCTAAAATTGGGTTAGATTATTGGACAGAAATTTGTGCCCTAATTACATTCGCAATTCTTTCTATCGCATTGATTTTTAATAAAGTAGAGATGAAAAAGTTTCAATAAGAACCCTAGAATGGTAAAAAGCCTAAAATTTTATTTTAATGTCATTTACACCCTACGATATTCCACCTCAAGAAAATAAAGGGAAGTGGTTTAGGAGTCATTTACTTGGAAGGGAAATCGAACTTGGTGAATTGTATAGTCTTGGATCAAATGATTTAGATTTGCTTATGGCAGAGACTGCAGAAATTAGAAGCGATCTTGATTTTAAGGAAAAAAATATAGGCAAATTTAGGACTGCAGGATATTTTTTGGAGTTAGCAAGAATAATTGAGAAAAGGAAGTTGTTGGAAAGTTAATTAGATGGGAAATAATTCTTCCTAGAATATGGTTCCCATAATTCGTATTTATGCATTAAGGATTTAAATTCTATACTTTTCTCAAATGATTCTAACCAGTTTTTTATTGAGGATTCAAAATAATTTGTTCTTTTTTGACTTTCACAAGCGATTCTAAATTGTCTGACAAAAGGCCAAATAGACCAATCAGCGATTGTGGGGCTATCTCCAAAAAAGTATTTGTTTTCTGAAAGAAGTTCGTTCCATCTCTTTATAGATTTAATCGCATTTGTGAAATGAAATTCTTCATCACTATTATTATATCTTGTGGCATATTTAAATCGATCTAAATGATATTTGAATTGGTTATCGTTTTCATTAATTATTTCAAAAATATCTTCTTTTTTGTTGTCAGGAAAATAAATAAATTTAATGTTTTCCTTTTTTGACTCTAAGAGAGCCCACTGGATAATTTCAAGACTTTCTTCAATAACTTCACTATTTTTTTTTATAAGTATTGGAACCGTTTTCGTCTTTGAATTATTTAAAAAATCTGGAGGTTTATTTTTTAAATCAATTTCTCTTATCTCTACTTTTATTTCACAAATTAACAGGGCCCATCTTGCACGAATTGCATATGGACATCTACGAAATGAATATAAAATATCGTTTTTCATATTGTAAAAACTTTTAATTTCCCTAATTCTTTTAGTATTATCTAAGTAGGAATAGTATTAATTTTACAACGCAAATGTCGGGATATGTTTACCTTATTAGAGTAGGAGATCTTTATAGGATTGGGAAAACGGATAATCTTGAAAAGAAAATTAAGAAATTAAAGCCAGATGAATTATTAACATCAATTATGACAAAGGAGCCAGAAACTCTTGAAGCAAGATTACTAAGAAAATATAAGTCGCAAAGAATTCCTGAAACTGGTTATTTAAAGCTTTCTAAAAGACAAATTAGAGAATGTAAAAAGCAATTTGAATTAAAGGGTAGCTTACCTCACACTTTAGATGCTGAAGTTTCCATAACTCTATTTGCATCTTTTTTATTGTTTTCATTAAGTTCCCTTATTTTAAATTATTTAAATTTTGGATTTGTAAAATCTATATCTTATTCTTTCGGAATGGCATCTTTACCAATGGTTATATTATTTATTACAGGTAGTTTTGGCGGATACTTTTCTGAAGATTTATCTCTTTTTTCATTGTTAACTAATCGAATAAAAGGTTTATTTATTGCAATTGCGATGCTTTCAATGGCTTACTTAATTTTCAATTTAGGTTAAATTTCATAATTACAATTTAAGGCAATTTCAAATGGAACTGACTGGGTAGGTAACTTAAGAATAGTAGAGCATATTTCGGCAATATCTTCCGGTTGTGTCATGCTTGATTTGTCTAAGGAAGAGATATTTTGGGCCATTTTTGTATTAACCCAGCTTGGGCAAATTGCTGAAACTCTTATATTTTTATCCCAACCTTTATTTTTCATCGTTTGGCATAATCCCATCAAAGCAAACTTTGAAGAAGAATAAGCGGCTAGATCACCTTTAGATCTTTTCCCACTCATTGAAACTAAAACAATAATTCTTCCTCTGCCAGAAGTACATAAATGATCCCAAGAAAGCCTACACAAATTCCAAATTGCCAAAAAATTGATATTTAATGTATTTAAAATATCTTCTTCATCACCATCTTTGTATAAGAAAGGAACTTTCGATAATACTCCAGAACAATTTATTACTGAATCAAATCCTCCAAATTCATCTTCGGTATTCTTTATCCAATTTTCGGCTGTAATTTTTTTTAATGCATCATAGTGGTTGATTATAATTTTCCCTTTTGGCCATTTTTTTGGATCAATAGCGCTTCCCTTTAATGATTCTAAATCTCTTATGCCTACACTAATTCTATTACCTTCCTTTAATTCTTTATGTGCAATATTTAGTCCAATACCTCTACTGGCTCCACTTATTAGTATGGTTCTCATTTTTAAACTATATGTTTGGAAATATTATCCTAAGTAACATTTTAAATTCTCTACCATGCATAATCATAAGACCTTTTTTTACACTCCATGGAGCCTTTATAAACATTACGCACATCGCATATACAATCTCTTTTAAAGAAAGAGTATCAGTTAGAAAACCATACCATTGATTTTTAGGTAGTTGGAAAAAACTACCAAAAAATTCTCTTAATAGTTTCTCGTCAAACCTCATAAGTTTTTCTAATCCAAATTGGTAAAGTGATTTCTTCCTAATTAATTCTTTTGACCATAAGGTTTCCCAACCTTTTCTAGCAATATGATAGGTACTTAGATTTTTATTCTTAATTGCTTCTGAGACTGCCTTAGCGACAAGTGGAGCTCTTCTTAAAACATTACCAATTAAATATCCAGATGCAGGATGTACCATTGAAGCAGCACCACCATATCCAAGTATTTGTTGTTTGAAATCTGGGATTGGCATATTCATAGGGAGAAATAAGCCAAGCTCTTCGTGCTGCATGCTTGTGATTGATATATTTCGATAAGAAAGCCTCTTCTCTAGTCTCTCTTTTAAATTTTCCATTGTTAGAGGATTTATTAAACCAAGAGATGTCTCTTCAAGAAAATATTTACCATCCCCCATATCCATTGCATAAAGAAAAGTGGGCGGTTCTTTTTTTTGCTCATCGTTAAGATGGTCATTTCTATAGTCCATCAATACAAACTGCCCTTTCTTAAGTGGAGGTTTACTAAAATTACCTACTATTCCATAACAAGTTTGGACTGCTAAGGGACCACACGATTTTAATTTAAGAAAAACAGGATCATATCCTGTTGCATCTACTACTAATCTTGCAGAGTAAGTCTTACCATCTTTTGTGGTTACTGTACTTTTGTATTTTTCATAATATATTTTGTTCGCAAAGCCTTGATGCCATTTAATAAAAGACTTATTGCATTCATT
>QCBE01000040.1 GCA_003281715.1 Prochlorococcus sp. AG-347-B23 | reverse complement strand
CTTCCAAATCTAGAACTTATTTTTTTTTGGTTTACTGCTGAAATAATCTCATGATTAAGATTCAGAAAATCATCAATCCACAAATTATCTATTACATCTTTATACAAATTATCAATATTATTCTCAATATATGGATCTTGAGTTACACCTATTTCAATACTATATTCATCAATAATATTATTACAAAAAGCATGGAACGTAGTTACTTTTAACTTATAGAATTGATTTATAAAAATATCAATTTCAGAAATTATTTTTTCATTAGAATTATCTTTATCCTTAAAATTTAGATACCAATCTTTAAGAGTATTATCTATCTTACTTTCATTATGAGTTTGCAAATATAATTTTAAATTATGAAATCTCGAGATTATTTTTTCTCTTAATTCAGAACAAGTATTTTTCGTAAAACTTAGCAAGAGTATCTCATCTGGTTTAACTTTTTTCTCCAAAACATTTCTTAAAACTATATGAGCCAAAGTAAAACTTTTACCAGTTCCTGCACTTGCTTCTACTAATTTAAAATTATTATCTAATTTAATTTGATTAATATCCATTTCTTTATTAAATTAAACTTTGACCTCATTTTTATAAAGTGAGTAATTCTTAAATTTATTCATTAAATATTTCTCTTCCAAGGCAATCTTAAATTTAATTATTAAAGCTAAACTTATTGTCAAAAATAAATAATAAATAGATAATTTTATTATAAAAACTCCAATGGAAATAAATATTAAAGAATAATACATAGGATGACGCGTAAATCGATAAATACCTGTAGTAACTAAATTGCTATTGTTTATAGGTCTTGGGAAAGGGGATAAATTTCTACCTAAGTCTTTAATTGAAACTAACATTATTATGAAAGCGATTATGATAATTAAAATACCCAGGAAATAAGAAAAAGAACTTGGTTGAATTATTTGTTTTTGTGTAAGAAATTCCCATTGAAAAAAATGAAGACTAATAATAAAGAACTGTAAAAAAACAAGCATTAGATCATAAGCAGCATTAAAAAAAATTTTTAACTGAAATTTAGACATTTTTTATTTCTTTAATGCTTTAATTAAAGGACCATATAGTCTGTATGATAATTGGTCAAAATTATTATTTCCAAGAAAGAAATCTGGTTCTTTTTCATTACCAAAACACATTTTCATTTCGATATTGTCTCTTTCTCCTTTAGAAAAATTTTTATTACCAATCCATTTATCTATAAAAGCTTTTTTTTCATTTTTTGATTTTATTTTTGCTTCTACATATTTATAAGCACTTTCAGGAGGAAGAGGTAAACATTTTTCAGAATAATTTTTAAAAATATTTATGTACTCCTCCAAAATTAGATTTGATTCATTTGCTCCGGGTGACTGAATAATTTGCGATTTATAATTATTTTCTGTTCTAAAAATTACTTTAGTCCTTTTTATATTCCTCTTTAAAGAAGAAATAAAGAGTAATTTTATCCAAGCCTCAGTCAAACGACTTAAACTTAACTTCGCATTAATTAATTCAATTACGGTGTCATCAGCGATTAAATATTCTTCTTTATTCGCATTTAACTTAACATAAATTTTATTAATCTTATTATGTTGACTCAAACATGCACATAGACTGCTTAATAAGTCTTTGATTTCTTTTTCTTTTGTAAAAATACTATTTTTGGCCATAATAATACCATTTTCAGCCAATTGATCATTAATATTTAATTTATTTAAATCATCAATAATATTATGATTATCAATCTCTACTTGCTTGATTATTTTTGTAATTAGTTGCGACTTTTGCAGATTACTTACATACTCCTCGTCTGGATGATGAATAAATATTTCCTTAGGAGAAATATTGTTTTTATTAAGCCAATATTTTTGTGGAGTCTTAAACCAATAAATCAATTCTGATAATTTGTAATTTTTAATATCAAATTTTTTTTCATTCCAATTTATATCTTCTATTAAAGAATAATTACTTTTAACAATTTTAGATTTATCAATATCAATTATTTCTTTTTTATTTAAGTAATAATGTTTAATTATTAGTTCTCTTTGGCTTTGGTTTAAGAAACTATCAAAAAAAGAAATTAACTCTTTTATAGGATAAGAAACATCTAATTTTTTATTGTCTTTATCATTTTTTACCCAAGTAACTATAAATTTATTTCTGCAGGCTATTAACAACTCCAGAAATGCATATTTCTCTCTTTCAAAAACAGACGGATCACCCAAATGATATTTGTTTTTTAATAAATTAATGTATTCACTCTTTGGTAATTTTGGATAATTAACACTATTCATGTCTATTAGGAAAATAACCTTATGTGGAATATGCCTTGAATTCTCAATATCACTTACTAGGATCTTGTTGACTCGTGATTTGCTTTGATATTTAACTTTATTTATGCAAGAAATTAATATTTCTCTAAAAACTTTTAACAAGATAGGATCATCAGGTATTGAAGGTATGGCTTGATTATCAAGAATTCTATTTATTTCACTTATTTCTAAATTGAAATTTGAATTAGAATCAGCAATACTTTTTAATATAAACTTTATCTTTTCAACCCAAAATGAGTAAGAAAAAGATCCCCTTAACAAAGTAATATATTTTTTTAAATGAATTAATATTTTAACCCATTTATTCAACTCCAAACTTATATTTTTATAGCTAAATGGTTTTAAATTAAAAGTACTTAAATTAACTTCTTTGTCATAAATCAAGCCTAAAGTAATTCTTTTTATACACCAATCTAGATTATTTTTCTCTTCACCTAATCTTTCTTTATCATCTAATCCCCAATGAAACCCGGCTTGGGTAAGTAAGAAAATAATTTCATCCTTCTCAGTAATATTAAAATCAAAAATGTTCTGAGTTATTTTTTTCGAAAGAATATAATCTATTTTTTCAAGTGTAATTTTTTCACTTGCGATTTCAGTGATGTCAATTAGAAATTCATAAATGCCTGAAGAGTCATGATTATCCTCATCAATAAAAAAATAAGGAATCTTTTCACCATTAATTAACTCATTATTAAAGATGTACCTTAGATAAGGTTTAATTAAATTAGTTTGTGGAGATAAAACAGCAATATCACTATATTTAATATTCTCGCAAGAATTTATTATTTCTATAATTTTATTTCTTAAATATTCAATTTGACTATTCTGATTAAAATGCTCACAAAGTAATATTGAATCATCCCTTTCACTTACTATAAAATCTACACTATTATTATCAATTAGTCTTTTTTGTATTTGATTGAGAAGAGGAATATCTTTCTTATTATGAAAATTAGTTGTTGGATCGAGATAAATAAGATTATTTTTTAAATTTATACCTTCTGTATAAATATTTTCATCAATTAATTTCTGAAAGTTTGCTCCGAATTTACCAAATATTTTCTCTATATTTGTATTATTTAAATTCAATTTAGATCCATTATCATCAAATTCCAATTCACCTTCAAGACAATTTATTCTATTCCATAAATCTTCTCCAGGAGATAATAAATACAAATTTACCTTAATAAATTTTGAAAGTTCTGAATAAAAATTAATATGTAGTTTAGATAAGTTATTATCTGAAAAAATATAAATTTGATTTGGTACTTGAAATTGAACGTTTTTAATTTTTCTTAAACTCTTTATTACTTCAATCATGTATAAACATGATGGCTTTTCAGATATCTTTTCCTCTAATAATTTATATAGAATAGGTTGCCAAAATTGATCTGGGTTTAAATTCTTAAATAGATTAGATGAATTAATTTCATATCTATTCCATTGAGCAATCATTTCTGGTCTAAAAATCAGATAATCAATAAAATTATTCGTGATCTTTTTTGTCAGATTATATATGTCTCCATCAATTGTCTTTTTATTATCCAAATATTTATTAATCCAATTTCTAAGCGGAAATGATTCTTTAAAACTATTTAATTCTTCCAAGGAATCAATAATGCCCCATTTAATTGAGTCAAAATTCCATGCGCTCATATCAATTTTTGGGAAAAAATTTGTCAATAAAGATTCGGTATAGGTT
>QCBE01000039.1 GCA_003281715.1 Prochlorococcus sp. AG-347-B23 | reverse complement strand
CTCTTGAAGCTTGTGCAGTTGATGAGAGTGCTGAAGAAAATCAAGTTATTGATGAGCCTAAAGAAACTGTAAAAATTATGGATATACCCTCTTCCAGCACTAATGCTTCACTTGTTGTTAGTATCGACTCAAGTGATGATTCTAAGAATGACTCTATTTGATTCAACACAAAAGTTAATAAGCTTTAAAGACCAAAATAATTCAAAAATTAATCTTACTTCAGAGAAAGATCCCATTTTATGTAATCATTGCAAAAGGACTGCATCAAATGGTATTAGATGTTTAGGAATGTGTGTAGCAGATAATGATTACTAAAATAATTCAAATTTTTATAAAATTATCTGATGAAAAGAATTAATAAATTAATTAAATTTTATTTATTTATAGATATCGGGTATTATTTATCAATAAATAAAGAAAAGATCATTTTTCTATATATCAAAAAGTAATTGAAACTTTATACCTTTTATTTCAAATTGAAGTTCTTAGAAAACTTCATAATTAAATGTGTAAAAAAATTAAATAACGCGGCACCCAGATTCGAAGTGGACATAATAGTCTAAAAAGTGCCTAAAACAGGGGGTTTTGAGGGGTATTTTATTAAGTTGCCGACCACTTGCTGACCAGAGTTAATAATATCTAACTAGGAAATTAACCCACTAATTAACATTTAACATTGCTTCTTAGTCGGCAAGTTAAAAATAAGATTAAATGAAAAATTATTTAATACAGAATTAATTTATGAAGAATTACGATCGAATATTAACAATCATTTTCGGAGTAACCTTTTAGGGATGCTTCTCCTAAGTCGTCAAATGACTTTAATAGATAGTCTTGATTTTGATAAAAATCTGCAAGAGTTTTATAAGCACACCCTCTTTGATAATATGCATACCCATTGTTTGGATCTAAATTGATAATCTTTGTCCATATTTGAATTAATGTAAAAGGTTGTCTGTCATATTTTCTGCTCTCTATTCTTGCCAATTCCTCATTAGCGCCTAAGTGATTGGGATTTAATGAAATTGCTTTTCTAAAGTAATCAGTTGCTCTATTTTCATTATAAATTTCATCTAAACCTTTTCTATAATATAAGTCACTACTTTTTGGATCCAATTGAATTCCCTTTTCATAAAGTTCCTTATAGTTTGAAAGACGTGCTCTTCTTGCTGCATCGCCCCACAAAGTATAATTTTTAGAGGTTGGAGATACTCCTGCTATTTTCCCTCTGTAATAGGCATGTCTAATATTGAGACCTAATTGTCCATAAATGGCGGCACATCTTTCATAAAACTTCTTTTTTTTAGGGTTTGATTTTTGTATCTCATTATTCGATTTAAGTGCTTCTAAAGGGTTTTTCCTAAATCTTTTTTCACACCCCAATTGCTCACTCTTTTTGAATAGTTTTTCATTATCAAAATTCATATTTCTTATTTCTCTCAAAACCGAATCACTTCGAACTTCAGAAATTGAAGTTAAGTTAGAAAAAATAAGAGTAGTTCCCAACACTAAGAAAAAATTTCTATTCATATAATTATTGTTGCCAAAAATAATGTTAAATATAATAATCTATGCCTAATAATTACTGAAAAAAATTAAAAAATTGTATTCAATATGAAAGAATGAGAAAATACTTTATAACAAATATTTTGGAATGAAAATGTGGTCAACTTGCCGACCACTTGCCGACCAGTAATTCCACTAAATTTCTCCTAAAAAATGTATAATAAGTATACAAAACTTAAGTTTTTAGAGGGGTTTACAGGGAATTTAGTATCAAATTTAAAGAAGGCGGCACCCAGATTCGAACTGGGGATAAAGGATTTGCAATCCTCTGCCTTACCACTTGGCCATGCCGCCGAAAAAGATTCGATTGAGTCTTTTTATGATCTTAACAGTAAGGTGTCTCATTCTATATTATTTATATGCAATGGTCATGGAGAAGATGTAATCGCATCGGAGATAATAAAAAGATTACTAAAAAAAATAAAAAATAAAAATATTGAAGTTTTGCCGTTAGTAGGAAATGGAGATGTATTTAATTCCATAAAATCAAAGAATTTTCGTAAAATAGGATTTTTAAAAGAACTGCCTAGTGGAGGTTTTAGTAATCAAAGTCTGAAGGGATTTGTGCTTGATTTGTTTGCAGGATTTTTAATCGATAATTTAAGAAATTTTATACTTGTAAAACAGAAGTCAAAAAATAACTGCAAAATTATCGCAATAGGCGATTTCTTGCCATTACTCTACGCTTGGAGTTCAGAATGCGAATTTAGTTTCATTGGAACTCCCAAAAGTGATCATACTTGGAGTAGTGGTCCAGGTTGGGATTTAAGCGATTTTTATCATAAGTTGAAAGGTTCTGAATGGGATCCATGGGAAATGTTTTTAATGAAATCTCCAAGATGCAAAAATTTAATTATGAGAGATAAAATTACAGCTAATAATTTGAATAAAAAAAATATTGATGCAAAATACTTGGGTAATCCAATGATGGATTTTATTAATGCGACAAACGATAAAATATCAAATATTATTTCTTTTAAAAGGATTATTTTATTAGTTGGAAGTAGATATCCAGAAGCTCTTAAAAATCTTGATAATTTTCTAAATTGTTTGCAAGATTTTCATTTATCAAAGGATTTGGTTATTCTTTTGCCTTTGAGTATTAATGCAAATGTGATTCAAATTCAAAATTATTTAAATAAATATGGTTTTATAAAACAGAGTAAAGTCAAATTTCTAATTAATGAGGATTCAGTATGGAAAAAGAAAGATCAATATGTAGTGATTGGAAAAGGTAAATTCAATTTATGGGCCAATATGGCAGAAGTTGGCTTGTCCAATGCAGGAACTGCTACAGAGCAAATTGCTGGCCTTGGAATTCCATCTCTCTCTCTACCGGGACCTGGACCACAATTCACAAAATCATTTGCAAAAAGGCAATCAAGATTATTGGGCGGTAGTGTTTTAGTCTGCAAGAACAAAAAAATTCTTTTAAAACGTTTAAGTTTACTTTTGAAAGAAAAAGTTGATAGGTTAGAACAATCAAAAATAGGCAAAAAAAGAATGGGGGAATCCGGAGCAAGTAAGAAAATCGTAGATGCCATAAACCTTCATTTGTTATCTTAGTAAATGGCACTAGCTTATTAATTATTTATTCTTTTATGTATCCAATAAATGATCGGCAATATCTAAAAATTTGTGCAGAGATTGCAAAACTTATGAGTATAAGCTTATCTTCTGCTAAAAAGAAAGTAGAAATTCAAATTGCAAAAGAGGGCTCGAAAACTATTCAAGAAAAAATACAAGTTGCTCAAAATATTTTAAAAATTTGTGAAAAAAATGATGGAGATCAATTAAGTTCTTCAAGAATACTTGATAAGCTTATGGAAACTCTTGATGGTGAAGATAATTTTTTAACTGAAGATTGATTTTTAATGTTCAAATATATTTGAGAATTTTAATATGTCTAAATCAGCATGTACAGAAACTGTTTTGAAACATTTTTGAGCTAATTCATATCTATTCTCTCTTTTTAAGATAACTTTTAATTTATGCATAGCTTCAATTAAATATCTAACATCATTTGCTGCATAATCTAGTTGATCTTTTGTTAAGTCTTCGTCGCTACCCCAATCACTACTTTGGGAGCTTTTGTCCAGTTCTATACCTAACAAATCATTAATTAAATCCTTTAAACCGTGTTTATTTGTATAAGTTCTTGCCAACTTACTAGCAATTTTTGTACAAAAAATATTTTTTGTATTAATTTCAAGATTGCATTTTAGAGCTGCTACATCAAATCTCGCATAGTGAAATATTTTAGTAATTTTGTCATCTTCAAGAAGTGCTTTTAAATAAGGCGAAGAAGATGTATTAAGTTCGATTTTTATACAGGATGTTCTTTTGAATTCATTGCATATTTGTACTAAACAGAGTCTATCTCTTCCATGAATTAAACCCATTGCTTCAGTGTCAATAGCTAGGTACGATGATTTTTTGTAAAGATTGTATAAATCTTCTGTTAAATCGCTTTCAAGAAAATCAATATTTTTATTTTCAATAGTCATTTTTAATCAGTATTTAAGGTGATTTAAAATTTAGAATATTACTTAGGATTTTATTTAATTAAGAATTTTTATCTAATGGGAATATTTTACAGAATAATTCTAAAAAATTATAA
>QCBE01000038.1 GCA_003281715.1 Prochlorococcus sp. AG-347-B23 | reverse complement strand
TCCTTGATCTCCCGTATTAGGGGTTTCTTTTACTTCCCAGCCATTTTGTTTGAGAATTTCCAAACAATAATTTTCAAATTTAATACCTTTTTTGTAGTTTTCCTTGTTTTTACTTGAGTAGTTTTTTTCTATTAGGTTTAAGCATGATTTCTCTATTTGACTTGCTATAAATACAAACCAATCTTCAGTCTCGAGCTTTCTAGTAGATCTAATTATCTCATCATCAATAATAGGATTTTCATTACAATATGATCTCCACTTTTCGAAAAATAATTCCATACTTCCAAATTTTTTTAGAATTACTTTTTCCCAGAAGTATGGTATTCCCTCTTTAAATCGCTTGGATCCATTAAATATATTGTTCTCAATGGTTTTTTCATCAAGAGGTGGATTGCCAATCCATTTTTTATAATCCTCGTTACCATAAGCATCTATTTCCCTTAATCTGATCCTCTCCTCTAACAAATTGTATTTGTTTTCTTCTATTAAATTATTAATTGTTTGAATAAAGAAATTGGCATTTAAGGCATTATTTAATTTAAACTTTTTCTTTTTAATTTGATAATCCCTTACAATTATAAAAATTAAAAAAATGATAAAAATTATTAAAATAAAAAAATTTTTCATTAAAGATTTTTATTTTCGATCAAAAAGTTTTTGTTTTTCTAATAACAAAATTATTTTTTGTTATTACTGAAGATTCATTTACTTCAAAACCATTAATTGCTGATATTTCTCCTTTTATGCCTTCTAATGTTAATTGCTCGATAATACCTTTAATGACTTCATCCTCGACCAATTTCCTATCAATTCTTTCAGGTGTAATATCAGTAAGCCATTTTGAGGTCTTTTTTTTTACAACCTCTGTAGGGTTAGTTATTTTTAAGTAGATAGCCATTTTTTAAGTCATTCAGTTGAATTATAAGCATTAAATCTTGCTAACTTTTATTATTGTCATTACTTTCCCACTCAAGAAATTGAAAAACAAAAATTGCAAAGATAGAGAAAAATACTATAAATAATCCTAACCAACCTATGAATTTGTGCTCTGTAAAAAGATTTGTAAGCATTGATTTTTCTTGATATCTTGATTCCATTTCATATTGATAAGAGTCAATTACTTGAAATATATTCATAATTAATAATTTAAAAAATCGTTCAATTGGCGAATAATAATTTCAACCGTTTAATTTACTAAAGGCTTCCAACAGGAAATCTGGCCTTTTTCTTATTATAGAAAAATTCAGTTTATTTATTAAGACTAAATTGACTTCAGCAATCGTCAAGATTTTATTTCTCTTGTTAATAAATTTTGAAATTACATTAATCCTGGGACTTTTATCAATATTGAATTCGCTTTCGATTGTTATTTTTTCACCAAGAAATAATGGAGATTTATACTTTATTGAAGTATTGATTAAAGGTAAATCTAAGCCATTTTTAGTTAGTTCGAAATAACTTATACCTACTTCTTTAAGTGCATTTATTCTGCTTTCTTCAAGCCAATTAAAATATTTACCGTGCCACATTATGCCTGCATGATCTGCATGTTGAGGTAAAACAATTTTTTCTATTTTCCAAACTGGTTTTGAGTTCATCTTTTATCTAAAAATATTTTTATTCAATGAAAAAACTTATTTTGATATTGTAGATTAATTTTGTTTATTAACATAAGAATCATCAAACTATATTTATAAAGTTATGTTTAATCGTAAAAATAGAAGTAGAAAAATGAAGAAGATTTTTCAATGGGAAGAATATTTAAATTGGAAAAATATGTCAAAGGATCAGAAATTAAATTTCAAGAGGGCTTGCCTATTCCCATTTCTCGTCTATTTAGTTTATATTTTTCTTAATCAGTACTCCTTGGCAATTCTTTTGTTACTAGGTCTTTATTTTTTAATTAGATTTAAAAAAAGAAATAAGTTGGGAAGATGAATATTATTTTTATTTTGATTTATTTAAATTTGTTTTAAAATTATCTAGTTTTTCTAAATAACTTTGTTGGCATATGACAATAGTATTAGATAAATTTTTTTTATGAAAAGAATTATTTTGTTTTTATGTGTACTAGTTTTTTCAATATTTTCTAATACTAATAATTTATTAGCAAAAGAAATTGAAAATAATATTAAAGAGAATATTTCTAATAAAATTGAAGAAATTAATCCTGATAATAAAAAAACTAATATTTCTAATTCCTCAGCAGAAGATATTTTTGGTGATGAACAAACTTTTCCATTCGTTGCAGGTTTAGGTAAAAATGCAGCCCATTGATTTCAAGGTTCTTGAATATTTAAAAAAAGATTTTTTTTAATACTAATGAAAGGTCTTAGGGTTCTAGAGCTTTCTGAAGCACTTAATGTTGATAGCTCCGACTTATTAGCTCTTTGTGCAATTCTGAAAATAAAAGCCACATCTAGATTAAGCATGCTTTCATTTGAAGAATGTAAAAAGATAACTGATTACTATGAAAATAAAAATTAGATTTTTTTTATATAAATATATTTCTTATTTAATCTCTTTAATCATTGATACTAAAGTTAAATGAATTTCTTCTTCAGATATTTCATTTTTAAAATTAATAATTGCTGACTGGCCATCGTAATTGATTTTTATATAACTGTTATTAATTTCTTCCATATAAGCATTCTCAAATCTTGATATCTTTCCATAATGAATGAGATATTTGTGAACAGAATCAATGTGATCATTGTTCATATGATCGCAAACTCTTTTACTTGTTTCTTTACTAATAATTTTCATTTAAAAAATAAATTTGTTTTAAGCTAATGTATTTTTTTCATTATTCAAAGTTTTAATCATTTTAATTATTAAATTTTTAACTTCATTTTTATCAGCAGCTCTAACCAAGTTATTTCTCAAATTTGATGCTCCTTTAAAGTCTTTACATGTCCATGAGATATGTTTCCTTGCAATTAGCAAGCCGTGATCTCCTTTTTCTTTTATTAATTCATCAAGATGCTCAATAATTAAATATAGTTTTTCTTCTGTGTTTGGTTCTTTAAAATTTTTATTTTCTCTAATGGCATAATCTATCTCTCCTATTTTCCATGGGGATCCTAAAATTCCTCGTCCAATCATTACACCATCAGCATTTGTTTTTTTTAAACAATTAAGAGCGTCATCTGGATTTTTGATATCTCCATTAGCAATTACTGCAATTTCCAACAACTTTTTAAGTCTCCCGATCATTTCCCAATCTGACTTGCCTGAAAAACCCTGTTTTCGAGTTCTTCCATGAAGTGTGATCATCGTTGCTCCCGCATCTTGAAGTTTAAATAAGAAATCCTCTATATTTTCTTCTTTACTATCCCATCCGAGTCTTGTTTTTACTGTTACCGGAACCCTAACAGCTTTTACAACATTTTTTACTAATTCTATAGCAAGTTTTCGGTCTTTAATTAGGGCACTGCCTCCACCTTTCTTTGCAATTTTTTTTACTGGACATCCCATATTTATATCAATCAAGAATGCTCCAGAGTCCTCAGCTTGTTTTGCGGCTTCAGAAACAGCATATGGCCTATTATCAAATATTTGTACTCCAATTGGACCTTCTTCTAAATCTATTTGATTGATTTTTTGTGTCCCAAATCCTTTTTTAAGACTTGTGGCATTTATCATTTCTGTAAAAAGTAAAGAGTTTGGAGCCCATTTACGTACAAGTCGCCTAAAAATATTATCTGTAACTCCTGCTAATGGCGATAGCATGACCTTACTCGTAATTATCCTGTTAATTCCCCTTCCTTTTAGCTTTATATTTGAAGACATATAATTCTAAATCTATTTAATCTTTCTTTATTATAAACTCAGATATAGAGCTGATTTTTTGTTTTCTATTTATTTCTTAATTTTTAATAAGTGCTTTTACTTAAATAGACCTAATTGATTTATTTTTTTGCTAGTTTATGTTGAGTTGAAATTTAAAAAGGAAATTTTTTTGTTTATATTAGTATCTATTTTTCTCTCTATAATTATTTTTATTGCGCCAATAAATGTAAAAGCTATTCAAGGTAATTTAGATTTATCAAGTGCTCAAACCTCTGTAGGCAAAAGATTTGCTAAAGTTTTTTGTGATGCTAAGAGGGAAGGATTAGATTCTGATTTTGCTAGTGAATATGCTTTGAATAATACATATTTAAAATTTGTAGCATTTCCAGACGATGACGAATATTTGGATAATTTATGGAATTTTACCCATAACAATATATTAGATAATTGTGGTGAATTTGTAGATATAAATGATCTTAAAGATCTAGAGATTTTTTTTAAAGAAGAAGGTTTAATAGCATCAAATAGGGAACTCTATTTACCAACTTTTGAGAATAATTAGATTAAATTTTTAGCATGTACTAAAATATAAATAGAATATCAAATTCTATGAGACTATTAGGTTTAAATTCACCTGAAATATTCATAATTTTAGTAATTTTGCTTTCAATTTTAGGTCCAAAAAGAATTGAAAAAGGTTTCTTATTATTTAAAAAACTAT
>QCBE01000037.1 GCA_003281715.1 Prochlorococcus sp. AG-347-B23 | reverse complement strand
ATATTGCTTCTAACTTATTTCCAGGATAATTTCTGAGCCAATCTCGTAAATTTTCATCAGAACTACTTGAAAACCTTGCAGAGGCCTGATCAATATCAGCTAAAAGCAAATCTAAACAACCAACTAGAGGCATTGAATCAAGACCGGATAAATTTAGTTTCTTTAAAATTCTCCTCGCTTCAAATAATTTTTCTGGCTTTCTTCTCGAGAAACCAATAGCTGTTAAAGATAGAAAAGCTAAAAATCCTGCTTCTAATGATCCTCTTTTTTGTAATTCAATAAACAAATCAATCTGTTCTTGCACTGTCAAAAATGGCTTGATTTGTTGAAAAAAAGCTTCAAACTCTTGTTGATTTAAATAATCTTTATATTCAGATTTATTATTACCTTCTAAACCACCTCTTTTGATTATTAAATTTTCCAACATAATTAAGCCTTTTTTATGAGACTCTTGATCATTTAGATCCCTACTAAGTAGATCTAGGATTCGATATGGAAGCAAAGCAACCAAGTCTTCTTCAAGTTCTTTTCTTATATCTACAAGCTTTCCCATTCTTTGTAAAAGTTGTATACCTTCCTGTAAAAAGTCTGCCGCGTTCGAATAGGATCTAAGCTGTTGTTCTTGAATTGCAGAATCTCTAGCTGTTAAAGCAGCCAATAATGTTAAATCAGCTTCTCTACTACTACCTAAAGCTGGAGTTTGTGGGGGCTGTAATGCTTTTCTCGTGATTTTAAAAGCTTCTTTTGGTGAACCCGATTCCCAGAGAAGTATTAATCCTGCTACTTCTCTATTTGAGGAAAAATCCAATCCAGAATTCCCATTTAATAACAAATTTTCGTACTCTCTTCTCCTTTCTGGGTCTGTAAGTAGATCGGCAGTGAGGCGGAGTAACTCAGATCTTTGAGTTAAAACTTCATAAGTAAAACCTTCATCGGGTGTTTTATCTAACCGCAATTGAAACGCCCTTAATATTTCCTCAGAAGTTGCAGAGGGGCTTACGCCAATTAAACGAAAATGGTCTAAAGGAAGTTCCAAACAAATATCCTATTGAAAATTCTTAGACAAATTTTATCAAGTTAAAAAATTTTTTCACAAGGTCTTACAGAGTTATTAAAAAAAATCATGAAAATCGCCCATCACAGCTTAGAATGTTAACAAATCAAAACTTCGTTAAGGTATTTTTCTTGGAAACACACGTAGAGAGAATCTCAAATCTTCAAGACATAAAAAAAGCCGAATTAGATCGAGAAACTGGATTATTCCTTTATGAAGACATGACGCTTGGTCGTAGGTTTGAAGATAAGTGTGCAGAAATGTATTACAGGGGAAAAATGTTTGGTTTCGTTCATTTATATAACGGTCAAGAGGCTATAAGCACGGGAGTAATTGGCGCCATGAAAAAGAAACATGATTGGTTTTGTAGTACCTATCGCGATCATGTTCATGCACTAAGTGCGGGTGTTCCCTCATTTGAAGTAATGAGTGAACTTTTTGGTAAATCCACTGGTTGTAGCAAAGGCCGAGGTGGATCCATGCACTTATTTTCAAGAGAGCATCACCTACTCGGAGGTTATGCATTTATTGGAGAGGGAATTCCAGTTGCCTTAGGGGCAGCCTTTTCAAGTAAATACAAAAAGGAAGTTGCTGGAAATAGTAATAGTGATGCGGTAACTGCAGCATTTTTTGGGGATGGGACTTGCAATAATGGGCAGTTTTTTGAATGTTTAAATATGGCCCAGTTATGGAAATTACCCATAATTTTTGTTGTTGAGAATAATAAATGGGCTATAGGTATGGCTCATGATAGAGCTACTAGTAATCCTGAAATCTGGAGAAAAGCATCTGCTTTTGGCATGCACGGCGAGGAAGTTGATGGAATGGATGTATTAGCGGTAAGAGGGGCAGCACAAAGAGCAATTGAGCGTGCTAGAGCAGGAGAAGGTCCCACACTTTTAGAATGTTTAACTTATAGATATAGAGGGCATTCTCTTGCAGATCCAGATGAATTAAGGTCTCAAAAAGAGAAGGAATTTTGGGGGGAAAGAGATCCTATTAAGAAATTAGCTCAAGAAATTATTGACGGTAAATTAGCTACAGAAGAAGAATTAAAAATTATTGAAAAGAAAATTGATGCTGAAATATCTGAGTCAGTTAAAAATGCAATTGAAGCTCCTGAACCTCCTTCAGAAGAATTAACCAAATATATTTGGGCAGAAGATTAGATTTAAATACCGCTAGGTAATTTTCTTGTTAAATTCCTTAATTTTCTTAATGCCTTAAGTTCAACTTGTCTTACTCTTTCTCTGGAGACTTCTAATAATCTTCCAATTTCAGCGAGTGTGTGTCTCTCATTTGCATCTAGTCCAAATCTTAATTTGAGAACATGTTGCTCTTGCTCGCTTAAATGACTTAACCACTTACCAAGTTGCTCTTGATGCATTTTTTGTTCAACTTGATCTAAAGGTTCTTCATTATTACCATCAGCAATTAAATCACCTAAAAAGCTTCTGCCGTCATCACCATTTACTGGAGCATCTAAACTACTTGTCGATAAGGCTTGTCTCAAAACTGAATCCAATTCTTCTACATCAATTTCCATCGCCTCTGCAATTTCTATCCTGCTGGGCATAGCACCAAGTTTATGAGCCAAATCTCTACTAACTTTTCTAATAGAAGCTAACCGTTCACTTAAGTGAACGGGCAAACGGATTGTTCTTGATTGACATGCAATTGCTCTTGTCATACTCTGCCTGATCCACCAAAAAGCGTAAGTAGAAAACTTATATCCCCTTGTCGGATCAAATTTTTCAACAGCCCTCTCCAACCCAAGAGAACCTTCCTGTACTAAATCAAGAAGTTCCAATCCTTTACCTTGATATTTTTTTGCAACACTTACAACTAATCTTAAATTAGCTTTCATCATTCTTTCTTTAGCTCTTCGACCAATTTTTATTGTTCTTTTTTGCTGAGTTGTAAATTCATTAGCCTTTTCATTTAATTGTCCATCTTCTGTAAGAATCATCATCTTTTGAACTTGGTTACCCAATTCAATCTCTTCAGCAGGTGTTAATAAAGGAACTCTACCGATATTCTGCAAATACCAACTAATTGGATCATTACTTCTTCTTTTGGGTGGTTCTGCTTTTGTTGGTAATGATGAAACCATACTTAAACCTAATTTAGGTATTAAAACTCTCCTACACTTTTAAAGAAATAGCCAAATATTTAATGCGCGCTTCAGATTTCAAGTTATATTTGTACACTTATGTGTTTAAAACTATAAATAACTCTCTTAAATTGTTTCTTTCAAGATATTTGTCTCATTTTTATATTTCTCATTAATTTTGACAATTCGTCGCCAATAGCAGAAGCATTTGACCCTTTTTTGCACTTTGATGCAGCAAATGAATGCAAAAGTACGTATTTAGCAAAAAAATCTGTTGTTATGTTTCTAGAAAAGGTTAAATCAATCGCAGAACTGCCAGCTATGAATCCACATAAAAGATCACCCAATCCAGCTCGAGCTGTCTGTGAATCGGTTCCGAAAAGTTGCCAAACTTTTTTACTATCAGCAACTATGCTGTTAGCTCCCTTAAATAAAATACTAATGTTAAATTCTTTTGCTGCATTAAGAGCTAGCCCTAAATTATTATCAGAATTGATATGAGGGAATAACCTTTGAAATTCTTTGCCATGTGGTGTAATCCATGTTTTAAATTTTCTCTCTAAAAAGAAATTTGACCCTAACTTAGATTCAGAAATTCTATTAAGTGCATCTGCATCCAAGATCAATAACCCTCCATAATCCATAAGATAGTCTTTTGATTTTTGCCAATCATCATTATCAATTCCTATTCCTGGACCTACAGCTAATGAATCAAACGCACTTAAATCAATATTCTTTAATGCACTAAATAAAGATGCATTTCCATTTTGGTTAGATTGCATAGTTTCTTTTAAAACTATTTCTGGGGCAACTTGCCAAATAGATTCAGCAACTCTCCCAGGAAGGACCGCAGAGATAAAGCCTGCTCCACTTGATATGGCCCCTTGTAATGCCAAGTATGCAGCACCAGGATATTTTTCACTTCCGGCTATTATTAATGTTCTACCTCTTTTATATTTGTTGGAATTTTTTGGTAGAGAAGGTAAATCAATATTTTTTATATCTTTGTAAGTAACCTTAAAAATCTTTTTATCAATTTTGGACAGCTTACTAGTAGTTACCCCAATATCTATATGATGCAAATCTCCAATAAAAGGCAAAGCAGAATCTTGGGTCAACCCAATCTTATAAAGACCAATGGCCAAGGTATAGTCTGCCTTTACTGCGTTTTCGAAAAAAGGCTCTCCTTTATCAGGACATAATCCTGTTGGAATATCAATACTTATTACCTTTCCAGATTTTTTATGAAATTTTTGATTAAAAAGTTTAACTAATTTATCATCAACTTTTCTTGTTTGATTATTACCAAAAACTGCATCAATCCAAAGATCTTTCCCATTTGCATCAGGAGGCTCTACTAATTTTGTGACGCCAATAGATGTAAGATAATTAAGGTGGTCATTTGTTAGTGTTTTTTTTATCGGGAATGGACACCATACCTGAACATAAAAACCTTTCAAAAAAAGTTCTCTAGCTATTACTGCCCCATCCCCGCCATTATGCCCAGGACCAATAAAAACAGTTATTCCATTCTTGAGAAAAGGTTTCTTTTTTAAGAGCCATCTACTAATTTGGATACCAGCTTTTTCCATCAAGGCTTCTCGTGGCATCCCATCAGAAAACATTTCTTTCTCTATTCTCAACATTTGCTTTGAATCAACAATTAAATGTTTAGAATCAATTGTTGGCCATACAATT
>QCBE01000036.1 GCA_003281715.1 Prochlorococcus sp. AG-347-B23 | reverse complement strand
ACGAATCATGTTTCGTTGGTTTTGGAGGCAGAACTGAAAGTTATAGAGATGATAAAGGGAACTACAGATCAAGATGGATTCCCTCTGAACATGCTATTGGCGTACCTCATGATGTTCCAGTTTTAGGATACAGAGTAAATACATGTGACAGATTAAGATTATGGAGAGCTGATGCAACTGAAAGCTTTGACTTTTATGCATTCAATATTGGTGATTATTATGGTGCAGTAGAAGAAAAAGTTGCATCTGAAACTCTTTCAAAAGTTCTATATCCGAATGATGGAACTGACGAAGGTAGAAGATTAAGACTTAAACAACAACACTTTTTTGTAAGTTGTTCCCTTCAAGATATGTTGAGAAGCCTTGAAAAAAGATCAATACGTATAACAGAATTTCCTAAGCATTGGACGGTTCAACTGAATGATACCCACCCTGCCATTGCAGTTGCCGAATTAATGCGACTTCTTATTGACCAATATCAAATAGGATGGGATAAAGCTTGGAACATAACAACCTCCTCAGTTGCATATACCAACCATACATTACTACCAGAAGCTTTAGAGAAATGGGATTTAGGGTTATTTAATGATCTTCTACCTCGCCATCTAGAAATTATTTATGAAATTAATTGGAGATTTCTACAACAATTAAGACTCCGTTATCCCGGTGATGACAAAATCCTTCAAAAACTCTCAATAATTGATGAAGAAGGTTCCAAATCAGTTCGAATGGCTCATTTGGCTACAATAGGAGCTCATCACATAAATGGTGTTGCAGCTCTACACTCAGATCTAATAAAAAGACAACTCCTTCCTGAATTCGCAGCTTTATGGCCTGAAAAATTTACAAATGTAACTAATGGGGTTACTCCAAGGAGATGGGTTGCCCTATCAAATCCATCATTATCGAAACTTCTAGAGGAAGAAGTGGGTCCAAATTGGATTACAAATATGGAACTTCTTAAGAAGTTAGAAGAAAAAAAAGATGACAACAATTTTTTACAAAAATTTGAGGAAACTAAACTTAATGGCAAAAGAAAATTATCTAGTTTTATCCATTCCAAAACAGGAATACTTGTAGATCCATCCAGTTTATTTGATGTTCAAGTAAAAAGAATTCATCAATATAAAAGGCAACATTTAAACGCCCTCCAAATTATTGCTCAATATTTAAGAATCAAAAATGGTACTAACAAGTATGAAGTCCCAAGAACAATAATATTTGGAGGTAAAGCTGCGCCAGGTTACTTTATGGCTAAGCTAATGATTCGATTTATTAATGGTATTGCTGATGTAGTTAACTCTGATCCAGATATGGATGGCTTGTTAAGGGTTGTTTTTCTTCCAGACTATAACGTTAAACTTGGTGAAATAGTTTATCCCGCTACGGATCTTTCAGAACAAATTTCAACTGCTGGAAAAGAAGCATCTGGAACTGGAAATATGAAGTTTGCCATGAATGGAGCTCTAACGATTGGAACCTTAGATGGAGCTAATGTGGAATTAAGAGATCTTGTGAAAAAAGAGAATTTCTTTCTTTTTGGTAAAACTGAAAGCGAAATTATGAATTTAAAGAATAATAATTACTCTCCCAAAACTTTTATTGAACAATGTCCAGAGCTTAAAGAGGTTATACGCCTGATTGAAATTGGCCACTTTAGCAATGGAGATAAAGAATTATTTAAACCTTTATTAAACAGCTTAACTGTACATGACCCATTTTTTGTTATGGCTGACTTTGAAGACTACTTAAATAAACAGGATGTGGTCAGTGAATGCTGGAATAATAAAAAATCTTGGAATAAAATGGCATTATTAAATACTGCCAGATCAGGATATTTTTCTTCAGATAGATCTATTAGAGAATATTGTCAATCCATTTGGAAAGTCTCCCCAATGCCTGTTGAAATTACTTGCGATGTAGAAGAATTAACTAATTAATATTTTTCTTATCTGTTGAATCTGGGGTTTGATGAAATAATCTATTCAAAATTAATCTATCCATATTTAATGGGTCTGGAGCTAATTCATTTGCAACTTCTTTAAATTTTGATTCAATATTGTTAGAAATTTTTGTCTCAAATATTCTTTCCATTAATGCTTCAATTGAATATAAATACGCATTAACGCTTTCAAGTTCATCTAAAGCTTCAGAAATTTCATCCTCGGAAATATGATTTTCTTCTGTACTTATATCTTGATTAGATGCTCTTTCAGATAATTGTCTCTGCAACTCATCAGTAACCTTAGTACAAAGAGTCCTAAAGGATTGAATTGAAGCCCAATTCAATTCTTGTTGTTGCTTAAAAGTAGGAAATTCTCTAATCAGGCGATCATGCTGTTTATAAAATCTCTGACAATCAGAGCATTGACATGGTTCTTCAGTCAAAAGAAAAAAAACTCTTTCTATATCATCTCACTATTTAGACATATTTGTAGGACCATCTAGTAAATCGTCATTTTCATCAAGCGAATCTGGACTATCTGGTAAAGGTATCTCAATACTAGTAACAAGGTTGATAACATCTCTTAATCTCATAGAATCAGCAAACCATCCCATTGCTTGTTCAGCATCTCCTCTTTTTTCAGCATCATTTGCTTGATCTTCATGAGCTTCCGCCAACAAAGCAAGCCAACACAAGCATCTCGCTTGAACTATTGAAAGATCTAAATCATTAGGTTGGGATTTAGAGATGCGTTCATGCTCTTGTTGAATTAAGAGCTTTAAACGCATATCATGTAACTTAGCCATAAAAGATTTAATACTAATTATACGCTAGCTAGAGAGTAGCAAGTTTGCACACATACTACATATAGTTTATTACTTTAACGGGACTGGCGGGAGTCGAACCCACGACCTACGGTTTAGGAAACCGTTGCTCTATCCTGCTGAGCTACAGCCCCAATAGATGATTTTTGGAGTATTAAGCATTATGCTAAATGAAAGCAGGAGAGGCATTCGCAAGAAAGTTTTATTTTGGAAACAAAATAAAACTTTCTTGAGGAAAGTCCGGGCTCCCACATGGTCAGGCTTGCTGGGTAATTCCCAGTGCGGGTAACCGTGAGGATAGTGCCACAGAAACATACCGCCTAATACTTCATGTATGGCAAGGGTGCAAAGGTGCGGTAAGAGCGCACCAGCAACATTGAGAAGTGTTGGCTAGGTAAACCCCGGCTGGGAGCAAGGCTAAGTAGATTTATGACCATTACACAATCTACTTTTAAGCGCCGCTTGAGACTGTGAAGTAATTCCAGTCCTAGATAGATGATTGCCCATCTTAATTAAGATGAACAGAACCCGGCTTATGACCTGCTTTCTAATTGTTGTGATTATTCAAATCAGATGACAAATATAATTGACGCAAAGAGAATTATTCAAATAACTACTTTCTTAAAGTCTTTAGATATTAAATCAAAAAGATTTTCTGAAATAATTAGAACACAAAATATTTCAGTAATTCAAGATTTTAATCAAGCGTTTATCCATTCCTCAGAGAACAAAATAACAAATTACGAAAAACTAGAGTTTTTCGGAGATGCAGTACTCAGATTAGCTGCTTCTAATTTTATTGAAAAAAAATATCCTCAAATGAGTGTAGGAGAAAGATCAGAACTAAGAGCACAAATTGTTAGTGATGAATGGTTAACTAAATTAGGGGAGAAAATTGATATAGAAAAATTAATAATTAAAGGACCAAAAGCTATTGGTGATAAAAATTCAAAAAATACTATTATTGGTGAAGCTACAGAGGCGTTAATCGGCGCCATTTATAAGTGTTTTAATTCAATCAAAGAAGTAAATCTATGGCTAGATGATATTTGGGAGGAAGATTCAAAAATATTTCTAGAAACTCCATATAAATTCAAATCTAAGACAGTATTACAAGAGTGGTGTCAAAGTCAGGGGTTTGATTTGCCAATCTATAAGATCATTGAAGTCTCCAAAAAAAATGGGGACGAAAAAAGATTTTTTTGCGATATATTTATTGAAGGAACTAAAGAATCGTCTGCATTTGGCAAATCCCATAAACAAGCAGAAACAAATGCAGCTAGAGTCTTGATAGAAAAATTTATAACTATAGGAAAAATCTAATTTTTAAACTATTTCTAAATTTGTTAGCTGAAAAGTTATGAGTTTATCCCAATTACCCCCTTCAAACAGAACCGCTGCACTTTTTTTTGTAACTCTCTGTACAAATCCTTTATATCCCCTATAAATAGAAGTATCATCTTTAACAACAACTTCAGCCCCAGGAAGTATTGGTTTGCTTGGAATTTCCATACTCAATAAATACTATTACCTTAGTTTATGTTAAATAATGAAGATTGGTTGGTTGTTGGAGTAATAACATCAGTTCACGGATTAGATGGAAAACTAAAAATCAAATCATTAAGTGATTTTGATGAAAGATTCACAAAACCAGGCCAAAGATGGTTACGAAAAAATCAAGAAAAGCCAATATTATTTGAATTAATTACAGGATTTAAGCAACCGGGTAAAGAAATTTTTATAGTTAAATTAAAAAATATCGATAACAGAACGCAGGCTGAAAATCTAAAAAACTTTAAATTTCTGATAAAAAATGATGATATTCCTAAATTAAAAAAAGGAGAGTTTCATATATCTCAACTGATTAACTTAAAAGTAAAAATATTTGAAAATAATGAATTCAAAGTAATTGGCGAAGTCTGCGACTTTGATAATGAAAAAAATAGTTTGTTAAAAATAAAACTTATTGACACAGATAAAGAAATTTTAGTTCCTTTTGTGTCTGAAATCGTTCCAGAGGTAGATATTAAAAATAAATTCTTAATAATAACCCCTCCCAAGGGGCTGTTAGAGCTTTGAGCTTTGAATTTTGTATTTTCGTAAATATTTTATTTAAATTAGGCTAACCAGCTTCAGGAAGATTTTCAGCATCATCAGATTGGTTAAATTTAACAATATTATGAGATTTTTTAGTTAAAAAACTTGATTCGATAGATGCATATTCAATTTTTGCAAAAGTCTTCAAAATTGATTCTAAAATAATTTTCGCCCCATCAACTGGTACTGCCATACCTATTTGTCTTCTAACACTCTCTTTAGATCCATGAAAAACGAATTCATCAGGAAAAGTCTGTAATCGAGCACGCTCTCTATTGGTTAACGCTCTATTCTCAGACCAATGATACATATGAGTTCCTCCTCCTCCGCTACCAGTAATAGTATATGCAGGCTTATCAGGATCTAATCTTTTATAAATCATAGAAAGCTTTGCTCCTTTAACTTTTAATTTCAAATCATCAGGAAGATTTGCCTTCCATGCATTTTCCCCAGGCTTTATATGTTTTAAACGTTCAATCACATTGAAGCTTTGCTTTGTTAGTTCGTTATTTTGACACTTATTATTAATTGGAGGATTTAAGATTGCTTGACTACAACTTTTAAAACTATCTACAT
>QCBE01000035.1 GCA_003281715.1 Prochlorococcus sp. AG-347-B23 | reverse complement strand
TAGATTTTATTAAAGATTTATTCAAAACAAACTGAGGAATTTTAGCTGCACATCCCCTGCAATCATTCAAAGACATATTTTTTCCACTACTTTTCATAATCAGCCTTTTTGATCTAAATTTGTTTACAAATTTCAAATCAATTTTATGCTTTAAAATCCAAAAAAGAAAAGAAGGGCCAAAAACAAAATTACGATAAATAGCAAAAGCCTTTGAATGATGGCTTGGAAATGTGTTCACTATTTGCAATCCAAACTCTTGAGGCAACCACTTTTTTAATGATCCCCCCTCTATATCCTTTTTAAGATTTTGGACTAATGTATTTACAACTTTCACTGCAAAAACTCCCGATGCGGGTCTTTTTGCTGAATCTACAACTGCGCAATCACCTACAGCAAAAATTCCGGCAAAACTTTTCAACTGCAGATTACGATTTGTGATTATTCTGCCATGAGAATCCGAATCTAATAATTTTTTTTGTGCCCATAAAGGAGATGTATTCCCAGTACATAAAAGAATCTTTCCATAATCGAAATTAAGATTTTCAACTAAATCAATATTGGAATTCCGTAAATTTTTTAGAATTTTATTATTAATTTTTCTTGAATGACATAATAGTTTTAAAGGTCTATTTCTCCATCTTTTTCTCAAAGCATATGATACTTCAATCGCAGCAAGGCCACTCCCAACAATTACAAATGGAAGTTCATTAACTGAATCAAAAATGTCCTCTTTTTGTATTAAGTCATAAGCCCTTAAAAAAGGTTTAATTGAAAAAGCATTTCGATTTTTAACTAGTGACTCAAATTCTTTTGGAATTATTGTTTGACTTCCATAATTAAGCACCAACTTTGAATAATGAACTGAAGGTCTATTATTTAAAACAATTTTATTTAAATTGAAATCAATATCCTTTACTTCTTCTTCTATAAAAGATACTTTTGCATTTTTTGCTAAAGATTTTATATCAATTAAACTCTCTTCTATAGTGATTGATTTTGAAATCACCGATGGAAATATCGCCGAATAAACCAAATGAGAATCTCTAGATATAATTGAAACAGGTATTTCTGGCATTAATTTAGGACACATTAACCATTTCTTCAATAAAAGAACATTTGTGTGCCCTCCTCCAATTAGTACCAGATGATTAAAAGTCATTTACATCACTATGGATAAAGAACATTTATTGCCAATTGAAAAATCAAGATTAGGAGTGATTGGTGGGAGTGGATTTTATTCAATGGATCAAATAGAGTACTTAAGAGAACTAGAAATTAATACTCCCTATGGTAAACCTTCTGATTCAATAAAAGTATATAATCTTGGAAATCTAGAGATAGCATTCATTCCTAGACATGGCAGAACACATAGATTAAATCCATCTGAAATCCCTTACAAAGCAAATATTTGGGCTCTAAGATCAATAGGAGTAAGATGGATTATTGCTCCATCAGCAGTTGGTTCATTACAAGAACAGATAAGGCCACTTGATATAGTGGTTCCAGATCAATTTATAGACAGGACAAAAAATAGACCTGCAACCTTCTTTAACGAGGGAGCTGTGGCTCACGTAACTATGGGAGATCCCTTCTGCACAAATTTATCACGAATATTAAGTGAAATCGGAGAAAAAAATATTCCTGGCGGTAGACAATTACACAGAGGGGGTACCTATCTAGCAATGGAAGGTCCCGCTTTCTCTACAAGAGCAGAATCTAATTTATATAGAAGTTGGGGATGTTCAATAATTGGAATGACTAATCATACAGAAGCAAGATTAGCTAAAGAAGCTGAAATAGCTTACTCCTCAATGTCAATGGTTACTGATTATGATTGTTGGCATCAAACTCATCAAGAAGTTTCTGTAGAGATGGTTTTAGATAATCTTAGATCGAATACTGAAGTGGCTAATAAAATAATCTTCGAAGTAGCTAAATTAATTGAAAAAGAAAGACCAAAAAGTAAGTCTCATTTTTCATTAAAAGATGGATTGATAACCAAAAAAGAAAATATCCCAAGATCTACCAGAGATAAACTAAGGATATTTACTGATTCTTATTAGGCTTATTAGATATAAGTGAATATAAGCTAGAGGCAAATAATATGTTATCCGCCAGCTCCTACTCCTTGATATGAGCCATAGAAGAAGATTCCTAAAACGAAGATAACTGCGATTCCACCTGCTGTAGCAACGAGCCATAGAGGAAGTGTTCCTTCAGTCCATCTTCTTTCCCATGCAACTGCTGGTCTACCGTCGGGAAGTCTATCTGGAATTCTTCCATCAGGTCCTTTTAATTTACTCATAGTTTTAATTTAATTGAAAAAGTAACTGGAAAATAAAATTCCCAATACAAATACTGATAATAAGCCTAAATAAAGGCTGGTACGATTAAGTTCAACTGGAACTTTGTTAGGATTTTCGTTTACTTGCATGATAGTTAAATTTATCTGGCTACAAATTGCATAGCAGCAATAGAGCCTAAAAAGAATACTGAAGGAATAGCTAAAGCATGAACTGCTAGCCAACGAACAGTAAATATTGGATAAACGCGGACTTCAGCAGCCTGCATTGGAGCTTGAGAATTAGTCATTGTTATTTTGTTCTTAAATCTAGTTGAGATTTAGCTTCATATCTTTGTGTTACGACAGGCGCTTTAGATTCAGATGATTGGAAATAACTATCTGGACGTGGGGTCCCGAAAGCATCGTAGGCTAAACCTGTATATACGAATAAGAAGCCTGCTATAAAAATAGCTGGTAATGTTACTGCATGAATAATCCAGTACCTAATACTGGTGATTATTTCAAAGAATGGGCGTTCACCCGTTGAACCTGCGGCCATAATCACAAATGTTTACCATATGATCTTACAGTGTAAAATCATAAGTTCGCGAAGAAATTAACAGCTTGGTTACAGACAGTTGCTAAATCTGTCAAAAATTAATTTTTTTTTTACTTTTTCTCTAGTTATTCGAACTTAGCTATTCCATTTAAGGATATAACCACGTTCACCAAGTACAAATCCTTTTTGATTATCCAAAGCCTCCTTATCAAGAAAAACTATTTTAATGTAGTTTGTTGGTAATTCAGAAGCGATAGGATCTTTACTCCAAGTTTTACCTTGATCTTTACTTACTATTAGAGTGCCATTACCACCGCCAGCCCATATATCACCATTTGGATCCCATCCCATATCTAGGTAGTTGTATCCATTGAGTATAGGAATTATCGGCTTTGACCAATTTTCTAGATCGTTAGTATCTTCATTAAATCTAATTTCTGCGCCTCTAGAAAGCATCCATAAACTTCCTTCTGGATTAAAACCAATACTTTGAACTCTTTTACTACTAGCTCTTTGATGAGCTATCCATGCATTACTATCATTTTCCAAGGTAGAAAAGAAATTACCCAGACTACTTACGCTGACATAATCTCCTTCTTTAGTTCTTCTTAAATCTCTTACACCTCCAGAACCAGATGCATCTACAACTTTTGCATTCCATGATTCACCACTATCTGATGTTTCATAGATTGCACCCGCAGTTGTTGCCAACTCTGCAACCCCTCCATCAACAGTCGTTATCAGAAATGGTTGCCCTGGTAATTTGTTGCCTAGAGATAAACGAGTCCAATTTTTTCCAGCATCAATTGTATGCATAACCAATGAGGGCTGACCTATTAACCATCCCTCATCTCCTTTAAAGTCGATATCTAGTAGACGAAAGTTCTCTTCACTTGGTAAATCTAAATTTCTTTTCTCCCAAGTTTCTCCACCATCATTTGATTCCATAATAAGTCTATTAGAGCCAACTAAAAATCCATTTTTATCATCTATAAAATCAACATCCAAAGTGTTAGCTTGATCCTCTAACTGAATTGTTTTCCAAGGGCTGCTTTCACTCATCTTTACACCTGTAGATGAACAACTGCTCAATACAAAGCAAAGAAAAATAGACAAAAGAAGATTGGGAATACTAGTAATAATTTTTTTCATTTAATTATATTAATGTAAAGAGTATAAAGAAAGGAACATAGCAGCAGCAAACGCTAGTCCTCCGAAAATCAATATATTTTTTTGACCAGGAGGTAAACTATTAAAACCAAAACCATAAACTAAGTTTTCTTCAAAACCACTTGGTTTGGATTTAGGACCTATATCCTTATAAAAATTTTTGCCAGCTCTACAAACAGGACAAGCGAAGGTATTACCATCCAACTGTGAAAAAGGCGTATTTTTTGGTATGTTTAATTTTTTATTTCCTTCAGAAGGATCATAAATGTAGCCACAACTTCTACATTCGAATCTATTTTGTTCTAAATTAAGGACAGGTTCTTCAACATTTGCTCCTGAGGAGTTTTCAGAAAGTTTTTCTTTCTCGAAATCTTCGACTATTTTGTTTTCCTCAGAAGCTGGTTGAATGTTTTCACTCACGGTTTATTATTGTTCTTTAAGAACTTTAAAAGATTTTGCTTAATTAAGCGACTTTTTTTCAAAATTAATTTTTAAGATGTTTTTATTAACTGGCTATGAATATTTTTTAGGTTTCCTTCTTATTGCCGCGGCTGTACCAGTATTAGCTCTTGTTACTAATCTCATCGTTGCCCCAAAGGGAAGAACAGGGGAAAGAAAACTTACATATGAATCCGGCATGGAGCCTATAGGAGGAGCATGGATTCAATTTAATATTCGTTATTACATGTTCGCCTTGGTTTTCGTTATATTTGATGTTGAAACAGTATTCCTTTATCCTTGGGCTGTTGCCTTCAATAGGTTAGGCCTATTAGCTTTTATTGAGGCTTTAATTTTCATTGCAATACTTGTTATCGCTCTGGCATACGCATGGAGAAAAGGTGCTTTAGAATGGAGTTAAAAAATTGAATCCACAATTTTCCCCAAAAGCAATAAGAGAAATCCGAGAAGGAACATGCAATCCTCTTGGGGCACCTCAAGTTACAACAGATTTAAGCGAAAATATTATATTGACAAGTTTAGATGATCTTCATAATTGGGCTAGGTTAAGCAGTCTATGGCCCCTCCTATATGGAACAGCTTGTTGTTTTATAGAATTTGCTGCCTTAATTGGATCAAGATTTGATTTTGATAGGTTTGGATTAGTACCTAGAAGCTCGCCTCGGCAAGCAGATTTATTAATAGTTGCAGGGACAGTAACGATGAAGATGGCACCCGCGCTTGTAAGACTTTATGAGCAGATGCCTGAACCAAAATACGTTATCGCTATGGGTGCTTGCACAATCACAGGTGGAATGTTCAGTGCTGATTCTACAACTGCTGTAAGAGGCGTTGATAAGTTGATACCAGTTGATTTATACCTTCCAGGATGCCCACCAAGACCAGAAGCAATTTTTGATGCTGTAATCAAGTTAAGAAAAAAAGTTGGTAATGAATCAATTTTAGAGCGCACAAAAACAGAACAAACTCACAGATACATAACATCTGATCACGAAATGAATCTTGTTTTCTCAGAAAATACAGGTGAATATCTAAACAAAACTTCAGCTAACGCAATACCACCCTCTAAAAAAGAAAAAATAACTGAATTACCTGGAAATACCGAAAAAACTGAAATTATTAATTCTGTAGAAGATTAATGGAAAAAGATAGTATAGCCACTTCCTCAGATACTTCAATAGATAAAGAAGGCATTATAAGCCAATCTTTGTCTAAAGATGGGATTCCAAATCAATCTTTATCTGATGATCACATAGGAATTGAAAACATTTCTGTGGAACCTGGCAAATTATATGAAGCAGTATCTGTCTTGAGAAAATACGGTTTCAACTATCTCCAATGTCAAGGAGGATATGATGAGGGACCAGGCAAAAATCTTGTAAGTTTCTATCATTTTATAACTGTTGATG
>QCBE01000034.1 GCA_003281715.1 Prochlorococcus sp. AG-347-B23 | reverse complement strand
ACAGGATTGAAAAAACCTGTATTAGCGATGATATCGAAGCTAAGTAGAATTAAAGTGCCTGCTAAAACAGGAGTTGACAAAACAACTAATAGACTTGTTCCAAGCATTGCCCAACAATACATTGGCAATTGCATAAGTTTTAATCCTGGTCTTCTTAGTTTGATAATTGTCGCGATAAAGTTTATTCCACCAAATATAGAACTGCCTCCAAGTAATAGAACGCTCAGAATCCAAATAATTTGTCCCGATTGAGGAGTAGTTATGCTCAAAGGAGGATAAGCCGTCCATCCAGCCTGAGCAGCACCCTCAACAAAATAGCTTGCTACCAGCATCAAACCTGAAGGAGGAATTAACCAAAAAGCAACGGCATTTAATCTTGGGAATGCCATATCTCTTGCACCTACATAAAATGGAATTAAATAATTTCCAAAAGCACCATTAACTACAGGCACTATCCAAAGGAATATCATTATTGTTCCGTGTAGAGTTAAAACTTGGTTATAAACATCTCTCGGCATAAAGTCAGACATTGGACTAGCTAGTTCAATTCTTATAGCGCTCGCTAAGGTTCCTCCTATTAAGTAGAAAAGAAAACCGCAGACTAAGTATTGTATCCCGATCACTTTATGATCAAGGCTAAAACTAAAGTATCTAAGCCAGCCTTTAGGTTGAAGGCTTTCATTATTAGTTTTTTGTGGATCAATTGATATTGTCATAAATTTACCTCTGGTTTTTTATTTTTGTTAAACCATTCGTTGTAATCAGATTCTTCTTCAACAATTATGGAGGCTCTCATCCCTCCATGATATGGACCACATAATTCTGCGCAAATTATCGGATATTTCCCAACTTTTGTAGGAGTGAAATTTAGAATAGTAGGTTGCCCAGGAATAATATCCTGTTTAATTCTGAACTCTGGCACCCAAAAAGCATGAATGACGTCTTTGGATTCCATTTTCATTGATATTTTTTGATCAACAGGAACGTGAAGTTCTCCTGATATGAAATTGCCTTTGGGATAATTGAATAGAAATGCAAATTGCATAGCTGAAACTTCAATTGATAAATTATTTATTGCTATTTCATTATCAGAATTTTGACTTATTCCAGCCCATATTTTTTCAGAATTAGAACTCATCATTTCGTGGTTATGATTTAGTTCTTTCATCCCTCCCATTCGATCGTATATGTTGTAGCTGTATAAGCCTATTAACAAAACAATTATTGAAGGAATAATTGTCCATACAATCTCTAAGCTTAAATTTCCCTCTAAAGCTATACCATCTCCTATCTGATCATTTCTTTTCCTGAACTTAAATAAGCTATAAATAACAGCTATTGTCATTCCTATAAAAATAATTAATCCAGTGATGAAAAGAATTTTAAAAAGTTCATCGTAAATTGGTGCATTGATACTTGCTTCAGCTGGAAGCAAATTTACATTAAAACCAATCCAAAAAGATATAGCAAAAACGAGTGAAATAATTAGTATTAAATAAATGTTTTTATTTAACAATTGATCTCTAAAAATTGTATTTATATTCTCAAGATATTCAATTTTTTTAATCCTGCATCCTTTGTTAAAAGAAAAACATTTAAATTCACAACTTCTTAAGATTTATGAAATAAAAGGCGTATTATTAATAACTTTTTAGAGTTAATTGTCAGGGAAAAAAGATTAAATTAGTAAATTATTTTTTAAATTAAACATATTAATTTTTAATTAATGTTTGGTTTTTGAATCTAATTTATTATGCAAAATAATAGGTTTTTCCCATTTGATTAATAACCAATTATATAAATCAAAATATCTGACAATTTTTAAAAGGTTGGGAAGTCATAGTGTATTTGCACTTATCGCACTAATCGTAATTGGAGGTGCTACGAGAGTCATGGAGGCTGGACTTGCCTGTCCAGATTGGCCATTATGTTATGGATCTTTTTTGCCTTTTAAACATATGAACCTAAGAGTATTTCTAGAGTGGTTTCATCGTCTAGATGCTTTTCTGGTTGGAATATTAATTCTTTTTAAATTTGCGCTTTCAATTATTTGGAAAAATGAAATTCCAAATTGGTTACCTAAAACTTATTCATTATTACTTTTTCTCGTTATTGTCCAAGGATCCTTTGGAGCTTTAACAGTAATAAACCTGCTTGATTCATTTACTGTTACTGGCCATCTTTTAATAGCTTTTCTACTTCTCATTACAACAATTTCAATAAATCAAAATTTAGAAAATGACGACATTGAAGAGCCGTTAATTTGGTGGAGATTATTATTTTTTGTTCCTCTTTTACTTACTCTGATTCAATCTTTTATTGGCGTAAGGCTTTCATCAACTTGGTCAGCACATATTTGCTTATCTTTTAATAAACAATGTCTAATTCTAGATACTCATAAATTATTTACTTTTCCAATTGCTTTCTCAATTTTATTGATTATTGCTGTTGCAATTTATAAAAGAAGTTTGCTTAATGAAAATTGGAAATATCTCACAACACTTATTTTTCTCTTGTTTTCCCAAATTACTTTGGGTTTTTTAAGTCTTAAAACAAATTTGAATGAACCTATTTTTATTATTGGTCATCAACTTAACGCTTCTTTATTTATTGCGATATTAACAACATTAATTTTTAGAAATCCTTTTACCAAAAAAGGTCTAAACCACTCCCTTAATCCCCAAACGGTCGTTATCAACTCATGAACAGTAGTAACTTAGAAAATTTAAACTATAAATCTTTAATTAGGGATGAAGTTGTACCTTCAAGAAAAAGATTAACTCTGCCGCCTTGGCTTGAAGTGGCAAAACCTAGATTAATCCCACTTTTACTGGCCACAACTTTGGGAGGAATGGCTTTAACAGAAGAATGGCCTTTGTCTTCCCCGAAACTTATCTGCACTCTAGGAGGAGGCGCTTTGGCAGCAGCAGCAGCAGGAGCTCTTAATTGCTTGTGGGAAATGGAATTAGATAAAAGGATGACAAGAACAAGCAAAAGAGCCTTGCCAGCAGGAAAGTTGTCATCTGAGACTGTATTTTTAGCCGCCGTATCATGTACTTTGGTAGCTTCGATGCTTTTAGTAAGTGGTGTAAATTATTTGGCTGCGGGTTTAACTCTTCTTGGTTTATTTAGCTACGTAATTTTATATACAGTTATTTTGAAACCTCGTACAACAAAAAACATTGTTTTCGGAGGAGTTGCTGGTGCGATACCACCCTTAGTTGGAGCGTCTGCTGCTACTGGGCATATAGGTCTTAGTGGTTGGTGGTTGTTTGGTTTAGTAATGTTATGGACCCCAGCTCATTTTTGGGCACTTGCAATTTTGTTGAAAGATGATTACGCATCTGTTGGTATTCCTATGCTCCCTTCTGTTAAAGGATCTGTTTTTACTGCTAAAGCGATTTCCCGTTACGGATGGGCAACAGTTTTAATGAGTATTATGGGAGTCTTTGCTCTACCTGAAGGGGGTCTCTTATACGGAATTATGTTATTGCCATTTAATGGAAGACTTTTGCAATTAATAGATAAATTAAAAAAATCACCTGATGATCTTTCTAGAGCAAAGTCTCTTTTTAGGTGGTCTATTCTCTATATGTTTGGCATTTGTCTTTTGTTATTAATTTCTAGAACTCAACTATCCGTAGAATTTGAGCAGCAATCTATGCAAATATTTTTATCTATTCTATCCCTGCTTAGTAATTAAATTAGATGTAAAATGTTTTTTAAGTAAATAGTAAGTTTGATGAATTATATAAAAGTTAAAGGACTCTCAAAATCTTATTCAGATATCAATGCATTAAAAAATTTATCGATGGAAATTGAAGCTGGCACATTATTCGGAATACTAGGTCCAAATGGTGCTGGCAAATCAACACTAATAAAAATACTCGCTACTTTAATAGAGCCTGATAGTGGAGAAGTTTTTATAAATAATATTAATCTGATAAGAAATTCAAGGAAAATTAGAGAATTAATTGGTTATGTTGCCCAAGACATTGCACTTGATAAAATATTAACTGGAAGAGAGCTTTTGGATTTTCAATCAGATTTATATCACATCAACAAAAATAAAAAATTTGAAAGAATAAATAAATTAATAGATCAATTAGAAATGAATGATTGGATTGATCGTAAGTGTGGAACTTATTCAGGGGGAATGAAAAGAAGAATAGATCTGGCAGCTGGACTTTTACATTTACCCCAAGTATTAATTTTGGATGAACCTACAGTTGGTTTAGATATTGAAAGCAGAAATATCATATGGCAACTTTTGAAAGATTTGAGAAATAATGGAATGACCATTATTTTAAGTAGTCACTATCTTGATGAAATAGATAAATTGGCAGACAGATTAGTGATAATTGATGATGGAAGAGTTATAGCAAAAGGGTCTCCTGAAGAGCTCAAAAATAAATTAGGAGGAGATAGAGTAACTTTGAAAGTTAGAGAATTTAGTAATCAGGAAGAAGCAAAAAATATATGTAAAATTTTATCTTCAATAGATGGAATTAGTCAGATTATCATAAATGAAGCTCAAGGTTTCTCGATAAATTTCGTAGCAGATAAGCAAAAAGATTTACTTACGAAGCTAAAAGTGGAATTGGCCTTCTCAAAGTTTGAAATTTTTTCTCTTACCCAAAGTCAGCCAAGCTTGGATGATGTATATCTTCAGGCAACTGGGAAAACATTATTGGATGCTGAAATTTCTATGGCAGGTAAAAGAGACTTAAAAAAAGAATCAAAGCAATCCATGCGATAAAAAAACTTTTGGTTAACTAACTATAATGAATACTAATTACTGCTAATTATGGAATTACAACGGTATAATTTATTTTTTTTATATCAAGAAACATTTGCCTTAACAAAGAGATTATTTATTCAATTAAAAAGAAGACCATCAACTCTTTTAGCAGGAATATTACAACCAATAATTTGGCTTTTTTTATTTGGGGCATTATTCTCTAAGGCTCCTGAAGGGTTTTTACCAGGAGTTGATTCTTATGGGAATTTTTTAGGCGCAGGACTTATTGTTTTTACTGCTTTTAGCGGAGCCCTAAACTCTGGTCTTCCTTTAATGTTTGATAGAGAGTTTGGATTTCTTAATAGATTACTTGTGGCTCCTTTAACTAGTAGATTATCCATAGTTTTATCTTCTTTTTTTTACATAACAATCTTGAGCTTTGTTCAGAGTATTGTAATAATGATTGTTTCATTCATTTTGGGTTATGGATGGCCCAACTTATACGGTTTAGGAATTGTATTTACAACACTAATTTTACTAGTTCTTTTTGTGACATCGATAAGTTTATGTTTAGCGTTTATTTTGCCGGGACATATTGAATTAATCGCTCTTATATTCTTAATAAATTTACCTCTTCTATTTGCGAGTACTGCTTTAGCTCCAATCTCTTTTATGCCAAATTGGTTGGGATGGTTAGCTTCATTAAATCCATTAACTTTTGCTATTGAACCTATTAGGACTGCCTATACACAAACTATGGATTTAGAATTAGTGGCTTTACATGCCCCATATGGTGATTTAACTTGTAAGAGTTGTATCTCAATTTTATTTTCTTTAACAGTTTTTTCCTTGATTATTATAAGGCCTCTGTTAAATAAAAAGTTAAATTAGAAATTTTATGCTTTTAAAAAATCATTTAATAGAAGTTTTTAAACAAGCCTCTTTAGAAAATAATTTTTTGCTTCAAGAAAATGTTGTTCTTAAGTGGGTCCATAGATTTGGGATTGATTCATTAAATGATTTATTAATCCATAGTTCACTACAAAAAGAAAATCAGCGTGAAGAAGAAAATCAAGAACAGATCTCTTTAATTGATGAAGTGCATGAAGAAAATCAAGAACAGATCTCTTTAATTGATGAAGTGCATGAAGAAAATCAAGAACAAATTAAGCTTGAATTATCAAGAACTTTTGAAAATATTGAAGAAACAAAGTTGGTATCAAATGGCTTGGAAACTTCTAGAAGCAATGAAATATCTAGCAAAAATCAAAAATCTAATAAAATAAATCAATTTACTGAACCCCCAAAATTACCTCTACCTTATATTAAAAATTTAAGAAAGTGGATTAACAACGATAAAAAAGCTA
>QCBE01000033.1 GCA_003281715.1 Prochlorococcus sp. AG-347-B23 | reverse complement strand
AAAAAATACACTTTCATTTAAAAATAAATATGGTGCTGCCAAAATAAGTTTGGAAGGAGTCGAGAAAATTAACAAAAAAATTAGCGATAAAGTAAAAGCTGAATTGTTAAATTACCAAAAAAATAAACTTGAGTCGCAATTAAAAACAGGAGATTATAAAGTTACTCTTTTTGGAGCAGGTTCCTCAGGAAAAACATCTATAGCAAGATCTTTATTAAAAAATATTGTCGGACAAACCTCAGCAAAAATAGGTACAACAAAGCAAATTAATAGCTATAAAATTCGTATACCAATTTTAAAAAGAAATATTAATATAGTTGATACTCCTGGTTTATTCGAACCATCAATATTAGGAGAAGAAAGAGAAAAAGCAACAATTATACAAGCATCAAATTCTGACTTAGTTCTTTTTGTTTTAGATCAGGACATAAATACATACGAAAACTATTTAATTAAAGAATTATTAAAGTTAAGAAAAAAAATAATAATAGTTCTAAATAAATGTGATTTGAGGTCTAGAGATGAAAATAACCTTATCAAAGAAAATATAATTTCTATTACATCCGCTAGAAAAAATAAAATTTCAGTTGTTCAAACAATTGCAGTCCCTCAAAAATCCCCCTATACAAAATCAGATGCTTTAAATTTAGTTCCAGAGGTAGGAAGTTTATTTAGAGAAATAATTGAAACCCTCGATAATAATGGTGAAGAGTTATTGGCGGATAATATTCTTTTTCGCTCAAATAAGTTAGTTATTAAAAGTAAAAATTTCGTACAAGAACAAAGATATTTAATGTCAACTAAAGTGATTAATAAATATATGTGGATAACAGGAGGTGTAATACTAGTTAATCCACTACCAGCTGTTGATTTTCTTACTACTACCTCCGTAAACCTTCAAATGATAATGGAGTTATCAAAAATATACGAAATAAAGCTTACAAAAAAAGATGCAAAAGATTTGGCGACTTCATTGCTAAGCGCATTGGCTAAACAAGGAATACTAAAAGGGGGTCTCGCCATTCTTTCTCCTGCTTTAGCTACAAGCTTGACTAAAATAATATTATCTAAATCTATACAATCAGTTACAGCAGGCTGGTTAATAAGAATAGTAGGACTAAGTTTGATTGAATATTTTAAAAATGGTCAAGATTGGGGAGATGGAGGAATTCAAGAAGTAGTAGATAAGATCTATAGAATAAGTAAAAGAGAGGATATTTTAAATAATTTCGTAAAAGAAGCTATTTCAAAAATCGAAATGAAAAAATATTTTAAATCAAATAAAAGTTTGCCTCCATTTACTAATTAATATTGGATAATTGATCGTTTAGAAAAGTTCTGAAATCAAAGATAGTTATTAATAGTAAATAAGCAATGCAAATTGCTATAGAGATAAACCCTGTTACTATTGCAATAATTTTTGGTCTTCCCATATTCATTAGTTAAGCATCTAATAGTCTCAAAAGTTCTTCAATATCAGAATCCTTTGTATTATAATTTCCCATGACGACCCGTAAAAAATATTTACCTTTAAATTTTGGTCTAGAAAGCATAAAATTATTGTTAATTAGTTCATTTACCTTAGATTGAGTCCATGCATCAGAGTCTTTTGGCTCAAGTTTATTTGGTAAGAATGAAACAATATGAAGAGGACCTGAATATATATCAAATTTATTTTTACTAATATTTTTTACAAAAAAATCTTTTCTTTTAATTGATGACTTTAATATTTTTTCTATTCCTTTGAGACCTAAGAAACGTAACCCAAGCCATAGTTTGATAACCTCTGCAGGTCTTGAACCTTGAATGCCTATTTCTCCTCTATTTATAATATTTTCTTTAGATGATATGTATGGTAGTCCAGTATTAAAAGTATTTTCTAAAGTACTCATATTTGAAACCAATAACAAAGATGATGTCTTTGTAATGCCAATAATTTTTTGTGGATTTATCGTTATCGAATTAGCCTGATTAATATTATTTAGACCTTCTATTGGAATAGAAGTTATAGCAAAAATCCCTCCAATTGAACCATCAATATGTAACCATATGTTTCTTTGTTTACAGATTTCACTTATTTCTTTAATAGGATCAATGGCTCCTCTTACCGTTGTCCCAAGGGTGGCAACAATAGCAAAAATTTTTTTATTTTCTATTGAACAATTATCTAAAGAGTTTCTCAGATCCTTAATATCCATTCGACCTTGATTATCAGTTTTAATCCTGACAAGATTCCTAGTATCAAGACCCATTACTCTTATACATTTAACGAAAGATGAATGAGCATCTTCACTAACAAGTAATACAGAATTGGGATCTGAACCTAATCCAGCATTATTTCTAGCTGCAATAAGTGCATTCAGATTACTTAATGTACCTCCGCTAGCAGCTATACCTCCTGAGAAATCATTAAACCCTATTTTCTTGGCAAACCATTTGCATAATGATTCCTCAAGCAAGGTTACACTTGGTGATAACTCGTAAGCGAGAAGATTATTATTTAAACCAGCAGCAATTAAATCTCCCAAAATAGAATAAATTAAAGGTGGGGGATCAAGGTGAGCTAGTGAGCCAGGATGAACGGGATTAAATGAATTATTCAAAAGAGATTCAATATCAGAAAACAAATCTTCCTCAGAGTTACCATCTTCCGCAGGCATAATAATATTGAAACTCTCATCAAAAGGTAAAGGACCATTTTTATCAGCTTTAGAGAACCAGTCACAAAGAGTTCGACTTGCTCTATCCAGAAGAGTAATCAATTTGTCATTAGTCCCTAAATTTGAGGGGAAATATATATCTTTATTATTAATTAAATCTTCAGCCATCAGATAAGATATCTATTAATAATTCTATTCTCAATCTTGATAAATGAGATATATTTTTGAAAATGGAAATAGTAATGAAGAACAACAACAAAAAACAAATAATTCAAAATATACTTCGTGGATGAATTCGATATTAAGAAGATCCAAAGAAATTGGAAAAGTTGAGTTACCAATCTGTTCAATAATTTTAGACGAGAGAGGAAGATGTATCGGGAGAGGGGTTAACAGGAGAAATATAAATAAAGACCCATTAGGTCATGCTGAGATAATGGCTCTTAGGCAGGCATCTTTAATAAAAAATGATTGGAGATTTAATGAATGTACTATTATCACAAATTTAGAACCTTGCACTATGTGTTCCTCTGCCCTTATACAAGCGAGGATGGGTAAGGTTATTTTCGGCGCTTACGACAAGAAAAGAGGTGGATTAGGTGGCTCAATTGACCTATCAAAACATGAAAGTGCTCATCACAAAATGGAAATAATTGGAGGTATCTTAGAAGATGAATGCAGTCAAATTTTACAAATCTGGTTCAAAAAGTTGAGGACTCAAAAATAGAAAATTTCTTTAGCTCAGTATCAAAAAGGTTTAATAATCTGTCAACATTCTCCTCACATGAATTAAAACCCATTAGCCCTACACGCCAAACCTTACCAGATAATTCTCCAAGTCCATTTCCTATTTCAATTCCGAAGTTTCTTAAGAGATGATTTCTAAAACCATCCCCATCAACTGCTGGAGGTATTTTAACTGTGGTTAAAGTTGGCAATCTATAATCCTCTGATACATGTAATTCCATTCCAAGACTTTCTAAACCATTCCACAATTTCCTTGCATTAGTATTATGTCTATTCCAAACATTTTCTAAACCCTCATTCGCAATTAATCGTAACCCTTCACGAATAGCAAAATTCATATTTACTGGCGCAGTATGGTGGTAAACACGATCCGAACCCCAATATTTATTTAATAGAGATAAATCTAAATACCAGTTAGGTACTTTTGTTTTTCTTGAATTTAGTTTTTCTTCAGCTCTTTTATTCATTGTAAAAGGACTTAATCCTGGGGGACAACTTAATCCCTTTTGACTACAACTGTATGCTAGATCAATTTTCCATTCGTCTATTAATAATTCTAAAGCGCCAAGTGAAGTAACTGCATCGACTAAAAACAAGCAGTTATTTTTTCTACATATATCGCCAATACCCTTAAGAGGTTGTAAAACTCCACTAGATGTTTCGGCATGAACAATAGCGAAAATGGCTGGTTTTTTAGTTTCTATTTCATATTTAATTTCCTCGTAAGTAAAAGCCTCACCCCATGGTTTATCCATAACGGAAACATGAGCTTTATATCTAGTTGCCATATCAGCTAATCTGTCCCCAAAATAGCCTTTTTTAGCAATCAAAATTTTTTCTCCTTCTTCAATAAAATTGGCTATCGAAGCTTCCATTGCAGCACTACCAGTACCACTCATTGGAAGTGTAAGACGATTATTGCATTGCCATGTATACCTTAAAAGTTGCTGTACATCAGACATCAATGAGATATATGCTTCATCTAAATGACCAATAGGATTCAAAGAAAGAGCGCTTAATACTTCTGGATGAGCGTTTGAAGGTCCAGGACCTAATAGAAGTCTAGATGGAACATAAGTCTTTGAGAAATGAGATAAGTTCTCTTTATTTAAAGCAGGAATAAGTTTTGCTTCCGTCAAAGCATTACATTCAATTACATTTAAATTAGACCAATATCGTCGCTTAAGCGATATTTATTTAAAGAAATTAATTCAATTTAAATAATTAGGTAAATAATTATTAAAGTTATGAGTTGAAACACTGAAAGAAGACGTTAAGTGTTGAAAAAGGTTACGGTTGATACATATTAAGAATCATCAAGTAATTAATTTCATAGAAGGTATCTTATAAGTTATGTCTAAGTCTCCACAAGATGTTTTAAGTCAAATTAAAGATGAAGGAATTGAACTCATCGATTTAAAATTTACTGACATCCATGGTAAATGGCAACATTTAACTCTTACATCAGACATGATAGAAGAGGACTCATTTACAGAAGGTCTAGCATTTGATGGTTCATCAATAAGAGGTTGGAAAGCTATTAACGCCTCCGACATGTCAATGGTTCCAGATGCAAGTACAGCATGGATAGATCCTTTTTATAAGCATAAAACTTTAAGTATGATTTGCTCTATTCAAGAGCCAAGAAGCGGGGAACCTTACGATAGGTGTCCAAGAGCATTAGCTCAAAAGGCATTAAAATATTTAGATTCGACTGGTATAGCAGATACTGCATTTTTTGGACCAGAACCAGAATTCTTTTTATTTGATGATGTTAGATATGACTCTAAAGAAGGAGGTTGTTTTTACAGTGTAGATACTATTGAAGCTCCATGGAATACGGGGAGAATTGAAGAAGGGGGAAACCTAGGATACAAAATACAATACAAAGAAGGATATTTTCCAGTAGCTCCAAATGATACTGCGCAAGATATCAGATCTGAGATGCTCCTTCTTATGGGTGAATTAGGTATCCCCACTGAAAAACATCACCATGAAGTTGCTGGTGCCGGCCAACACGAGCTTGGAATGAAATTTGATTCGTTAATAAATGCTGCTGATAACGTTATGACTTATAAATACGTTGTCAGAAATGTTGCAAAAAAATATGGAAAAACAGCAACATTTATGCCCAAACCTGTTTTTAACGACAACGGAACAGGAATGCATGTTCACCAAAGTTTATGGAAGAGTGGACAGCCACTATTCTTTGGTGAAGGGTCATATGCAAATTTATCTCAAACAGCAAGATGGTACATCGGAGGCATACTTAAACATGCACCTTCATTCTTAGCATTTACTAACCCAACCACTAATAGTTATAAACGATTGGTTCCAGGATTCGAAGCTCCTGTAAATCTAGTTTATTCTGAGGGTAATAGATCAGCTGCGGTAAGAATACCTTTAACAGGACCAAGCCCTAAAGCTAAAAGATTAGAATTCAGATCAGGTGACGCACTTGCAAATCCTTACCTAGCATTCTCTGTAATGATGCTTGCTGGTATTGATGGAATTAAAAATCAAATTGATCCTGGTGATGGAGTAGATGTAGATTTATTTGAACTTCCAGCTGATGAACTTGCAAAAATTGATACAGTACCATCATCTCTAAATGACTCACTTAATGCGCTAAAAGCAGATAAGGATTATCTATTAGCTGGTGGAGTATTTACTGAAGATTTTATTGATAACTTTATCGATATAAAGTACGAAGAGGTACAACAACTAAGACAAAGGCCTCATCCACATGAATTCTTCATGTATTACGATGCATAAATAAAAGAAAACAATAGTTTAAATTAATCAATTTGAGAAATATCACAAATTATTCTCAAATTGATTTTTTTTTTGTTGGAATATATATATATAAATCGAAAAATGGCTAGGGAATCTATCTCAAAAATTGCATATAAAACGCTACAACAAAGTAAAAGCATTGCAGGTTTCGCTCACAAGCAGATTAGTTCAAGATTAATGAACTTTATTCTTCCCGATTCAAAGCTTGAAAATTTTAATATAGATAGAGATCTTCTAATGCAAATCCAAAATTCAATGGATATCTTAAGAG
>QCBE01000032.1 GCA_003281715.1 Prochlorococcus sp. AG-347-B23 | reverse complement strand
AAAAGAAAACCAATAGAGTTTTATAATTTTTTAATTGAAAAAATTACTGAATTAAAGTTTAGTTTTGGGGAATTCTTAAAGGATAAAGAGATTATCAATCGGTCACCTTATTTAATTTATATTTATGCCTTTTTGATCTTATTCGCATTTGGTATTGGGATTGGATTTTTTAGAAATTATTTAAAAAAATCAATTCAGGACGAATCTATTGCTGAAAAACCTTTAATTGCCATAGATAAAAATCAGCAGCTTAATGAGAAAGATATTATTAAAGAAATAAAAAAAAATCCTTCAAGTAAATTGAATTCTACTCTTGAGAAATCTACTTCAATCATTTCCATTGAATTCAAAGAACTTAATTCCCCTTCACCTTCTTTGAAAGACATTAGGAATTTAATTAATGGATGGCTTCTAAGTAAAAGTAATTACTTGGCGGGAAAAAGTGAAATTAATCTTTCTAAGATTGTTAGCAAAGGTTTGATTGATCGAACAATCGAAGAAAGACAGAACGATATCAAGAAGGGAATTTATAAGGAAATTAATTCCCAAATAAGTAAGATTGATTTGGAATCGCAAACTTCATCTCGGATAGTTGTTTTAGTAGAGTTGAATTATCTAGAGAGAATACTTAAAAATTCTGGCGAATTTGTTAACGAAACATCATTAAATCCCCTAAAAGTTAAATATATTTTGGGGTTTTCAAATAAATCATGGAAATTGGTTGATTTCGTGAGCGGCTTGTAATTACAAACTTCAAGATCATCTATAATAATTAAAATTACTTTTTAATAATGTTTGATGAACTCTCGTCACGCTTTGAAGACGCAGTAAAGGGTTTAAGAGGCGAAGCAAAAATTAGTGAAAATAATATCAACGATGCCTTGAAGGAGGTAAAAAGAGCACTCCTTGATGCAGATGTTAGTTTGTCTGTAGTAAAAGAGTTTATAACAGATGTTAAAGATAAAGCTATTGGAGAAGAAGTAGTTAGAGGTGTAAACCCAGGTCAAAAATTTATAGAAGTTGTAAATAAAGAATTGATTAACATTATGGGGAATGAAAATTCTCCATTAAACGAAAATGAAAATAGTCCTACAGTCATTTTGATGGCGGGACTTCAGGGAGCGGGTAAAACGACTGCAACAGGAAAATTAGGACTTTATTTAAAGGAAAAAGATAAAAAAGTTCTTTTGGTGGCTGCAGATATTTATCGACCAGCAGCTGTAGAGCAGCTTAAAACATTGGGAAGTCAATATGAATTGGAAGTTTTTTCAGCTAAAGAAAAAAATAGCAAACCAGAAGAAATAGCTAAGGAAGCATTGAATTTTGCTAGTGAAAATGATTTTAATTCGATAATTATTGATACCGCAGGAAGACTTCAAATTGATGATTCCATGATGAGTGAAATGGTTCGAATAAAAGAAGTTTCTAATCCTAATGAGGTTTTGCTTGTTGTTGATTCAATGATTGGGCAAGAAGCTGCAGACTTGACAAAGTCATTTCATGAAAAAGTAGGAATCACAGGGGCGATATTAACTAAGTTGGATGGTGACTCAAGAGGCGGAGCTGCTTTATCAATAAGAAAAATAAGTGGTAAACCAATCAAATTTATAGGTGTAGGCGAAAAAATAGAAGCACTGCAACCATTTCATCCAGAGAGAATGGCTAGCAGAATATTGGGTATGGGTGACGTCTTGACACTTGTTGAAAAAGCACAAAAAGAAGTTGAACTTGCTGATGCAGAAGCGATGCAAAAAAAACTTCAAGAGGCGACTTTTGATTTTAATGATTTTGTAAAGCAAATGAGATTAATTAAAAGAATGGGTTCACTTGGTGGGTTGATTAAATTGATTCCTGGAATGAATAAAATAGATGATGGGATGATAAAAGATGGAGAAGATCAACTTAAGAAAATAGAATCTATGATCTCGTCAATGACTCTTGAGGAGAAACAAAAACCCGAAGTTCTTGCCGCTCAACCCTCTAGAAGACAAAGGATTGCTCAGGGTAGCGGTTATGAAGCAAAAGATGTAGATAAAGTATTAGCTGATTTTCAAAGAATGAGAGGTTTTATGAAACAAATGTCTAACGGAGGTATGCCAGGAATGGGAGGTATGCCAGGAATGGGAGGTATGCCAGGAATGGGAGGTATTAGTGGTAATAAGCCAATGAAAAAACAAAAAAATAATAAAAAGAAAAAAGGTTTTGCCGATTTATAGTTTCTATATTTTTACCTTTAAATGATATTATTATTAAAAACGCATTAATTTAAAATGATTAAATTGCGCCTTAAGCGCTTTGGAAAGAAAAAAGAGGCAAGTTTCAGAATTGTTGCATGCAATAGTACTTCCAGAAGAGATGGTAGACCTCTACAAGAACTAGGTTTTTATAATCCAAGAACTAAGGAAACCAGGCTTGACACAGAAGCTTTGAGAACAAGACTTACTCAAGGCGCTCAGCCAACTGATGTTGTGAGAACTTTATTAGAAAAGGGAGGGTTATTAGAAAAAACAGAAAGATCCTCTGTCGCAATTGGTAAAGCAAAGTTAGAGAAGGAAAAATTGGCTAAGGCTAAAACTAAAGACGAAGAAAATGCTAGTAGTAAAGCTGAAAGCGAGAGTAATGAAGCTGAAAGCTAGTGATTTGATAAATTTTTATTCTTATTCAATAACTTGATGAAGGAAGTTTCCAAAACTGGTCACTTCAAAATTGATTTGCCAAGCTCTGATGCCGCTACAGCATTATCTGGACCTGGTAATTCTTTCTTAAAAAAATTTGAGTCTCTTACAGGAGTTTCTTTAACTATAAGAGGCTTACAACTTGAGATGAACGGGGTCATATCTAAAATTGAGAGAGCCTCAGCATTAGTAGAACTAACAAGACCAATTTGGGAACAAGGGTTAGAGGTTCCAGAGGTAGATCTTAAAGCGGCTATAAGTTCTTTAAATATGGGCGAATCGTCTTCACATGCTGAACTTGGAAAAAAAATTCTTGCTCGTTCCAAAGAAGGAAGATTTTTGAGACCAAGAACTATAAGTCAAAAAGAATATGTTGAATCAATTGAAAACTTTGATCTTACCTTCGCAATTGGCCCAGCTGGAACTGGTAAGACATTTTTAGCTACTGTTTGCGCGGCAAGGCTATTGAATGAGAAAAAAATTGAAAAAATTGTTTTAACCAGACCAGCTGTAGAAGCTGGTGAAAGTTTGGGATTTCTACCTGGTGATTTGCAACAAAAAGTTGATCCATATTTAAGACCCTTATTTGATTCTTTACATAGTATTTTCGGGATTGATAGAACAAATTCGTTAATTGATAAGGGAATTATTGAAGTTGCTCCTTTGGCATTTATGAGAGGAAGAACCTTAGATAATTCTTTAATTATCTTGGATGAAGCACAAAATACTACTTGCTCTCAAATGAGAATGTTTTTGACCAGATTAGGAGAGAGATCAAAAATGGTTGTAAACGGAGACATAACACAAATTGATTTAAAAAAAGATCAGGAAAGCGGCCTCATTGAAGCATCGAGAATTTTCTCTGAAACTGAAGGTATAAAATTTTGTTTTCTAACTGTTGATGATGTAGTTCGCCATCCTTTAGTTCAGAAAATTATTGAGGCTTATCAATAACTTTATAACTCTGGAGATCCGTACCCTGAAATTTTAAAAATCAAGTAGAATATAAACATATTTAAAAAAAAAATGCCAGCAAGTAGTAATTTCAATCAAGCTATTCGTGAAGCACAAACTAGTGCAATTGTTGGACCTAATGTTGTTCAAAAAGCTTTACCTTATGTGGGTGGAGGTATGGTTCTAACTTCTTTAGGCGTTTTAGCAGGTGTCTCACTCATAGCAACAAATCCTGGTCTTTTCCAGCCTCTTTCAATAGTTGCATTAATTGCAGAATTGATTTTGTTTTTTATAGCCACAAGTGCTGCAAATAACGCAAATAATGCGAAGGCTCTGCCCTTGTTGACAGGATTTAGTTTGTTAACTGGATTCACGTTAAGTGGAATAGTAGCTTTAGCAATAGGAACAATTGGTATCGGTTCGGTTGGAACAGCCGCCTTAGCTACTGGTATAACTTTCGTTATTGCCTCTTACACTGGCCAAAGAATGAGTGATAGTGTTGGTCAAGCACTAAGTGGAGTGGTTGGTCTTGGATTAATTGGACTGCTTATAGCTATGTTTGTCCAATTAATTGGAGGATTCTTTGCTCCAGGAGTTTTTGGAGGTTCAGGACTCGAATTGATAATTGCAGGATTTGGAACTGTCTTATTTGTTGCAATGTCTTTCGTTGATTTCTATACAATGCCAAGAAGATATAATGATGATCAATACCTTGCAGGAGCTTTAGGTATGTATCTAACTTATATAAATCTTTTTGTGTTTATATTGAGATTAATGATTGCACTACAAGGCGGTGGAAGAAGAGACTAATCACATTATGTAAATAACTAACCCAAAGCGTAGATTTGTTTCTACGCTTTTTTATTGGGCGATATCAAGAATTTGTTTTTTTATGAATTCCTTTTGTTCTGAATCATACTTTACTGAATTATTAAAACTATTTCCCATATCATCTAAGTCTCTAAGGACTTGATTGACAGACTTTGTAACTGACTTAGTTTCTAGCAGTCTTAAAATAGCCTTACATCTATCTGAAATGTTTCCCGATGTTATCTCATATTCATGATTATTATTTCTCCGATGAATGATAATTTGAGCGGAACTCATTATTAAATTTTTTACTACTATTTCTGTTACAGCATCACCACCTTCGTTCAGTTTGTAAATTAGTGAAAAAGGAAGTTTATCTAACAAAAAACAATCTTTATCTGATAAAGCGTATGCAAAAAATCCTCTGAGTCCATTTCTTGTTTTAGTTAGCTCTGAGATTCTATCTGCTAAAACCTCTTCGCTGAGTAAATCTTCACCCCACTCTTTGCACCATTGTGCGGATATGTTTATTGCTTGCGTGAATGAAGCTTCTTTTAAATTTATGGTTTTTTTTTCCATTTTTGATCAGAATTTTATTATTGATGCATTAAAAGTCTTTGGCCAATTATAGATCTGGGTTTGTAACTTTACTAGGAAGGCCAAATGTCGGTAAATCTACTTTAATAAATAAATTGATTGGAGAAAAAATAACAATTACTTCTCCAATAGCGCAAACTACTAGAAATAAATTAAAAGGAATACTTACTACAGAAAATGGGCAAATAATTTTTGTCGATACGCCAGGTGTTCATAAACCTCATCATCGACTTGGAGAAATATTAGTAAAAAACGCAAAATCTGCAATAAATGGAGTTGATATGGTAATTTTTGTAATTGATTCAAGTGAAGAACCTGGTAGAGGTGATGAATATATTTTGAACTTTCTAATCGCAAATAAAACTGAGTTTATTGTGGCATTAAATAAGTGGGATTTGGTTAATAAAGAATTTAGGAATTTACGATTAGATCAATATAGAAGATTTTTTGGAATTAATAGAAACTTTCAAATTGTAAGTGCTTCTCATGGAGAGGGATGTTCTGAACTAGTCAATATGGCACTTAATTCTCTTCCAGAGGGACCAAAACTTTATGGCGAAGAGACGATTTGCGACCAACCATTAGATAACTTATTATCTGATTTAGTAAGAGAGCAGGTATTAAAAAATACAAGAGAAGAGGTACCTCATAGTGTCGCAGTAAAGATAGAAAAGAGAGAGGAAATGAAAAGAAAAAATGGCAAAGTTTTTACAGCTATTTTGGCTACTATTATTGTTGAAAGATCAACTCAAAAAGGCATTCTTATTGGAAAGAAAGGTTCAATGTTAAAAATGATTGGTCAGTCAGCAAGATCAAATATGTCAAAATTAATTGATGGTCCAGTTCACCTAGAGTTGTTTGTGAAAGTTGTTCCAAATTGGAGAAAAAAAGAGTCTAGATTAATTGAATTTGGTTATGAGGAGGATTTCTAGATGAGCTGCTTTAATTTTGATGTAATTACATTATTCCCTAAAGCTTTTGAATTAATAAATAATTTAGGAGTCATAACAAAAGCTCTAGATAAGAATTTAATTGATGTAAATTTACATGATTTAAGAGAATTTGGTGAAGGTTCATACAGGCAAGTAGACGATAAGCCTTATGGAGGAGGAGCAGGAATGGTCTTAAAACCTGGTCCTATTTTTAAAGCACATGAGTCAATTAGTAAATTTCCTAAAGTTAAGACTTTATTACTGACGCCTCAGGGTAAAGTTCTAAAGCAAAATGATTTTAAGAGATGGTCATTCTTGGATCAATTAATAATTATTTGCGGACAATATGAAGGGTTTGATGAACGTGTTCGAACTCTGGCAGATGAGGAAATTTCTGCGGGCGATTTCATTTTAACTGGAGGCGAATTACCAGCTATGACAATAATTAATGGCCTTTCAAGATTGATACCTGGTACACTTGGTGATCCTGAATCCTTATCTGATGAGAGTCATAATAATGGCTTACTTGAGTACCCCCAATATACAAGGCCAGCAAATTTTAGAAATATTGAAGTGCCTGATATCTTGCTAAGCGGCAATCACAAGGAAATCCAGTTGTGGAGAGAAAAGAAAATGAGACAAAGAACCACTGAAAGGCGACCAGATATTCTTC
>QCBE01000031.1 GCA_003281715.1 Prochlorococcus sp. AG-347-B23 | reverse complement strand
GACAGAGAATCTTTTGATAAGAGATTCCCAGAGAAAAAGCCAGATGACGCTGCAACTAAAGCGATTATCTGGTTCAACCTAATAAATGGTTTTTTTACAAGATCCTCTCCACACAAGCCACAAATCAAATTACCTTTTGAGGATTGTTTTTGAAATTGATATTTAGGATTGCAATATGGGCAATAATATTTAACCATTTTATTTTATTCTTTTAATCATTATCTATAAAACTAGAAGAAAGTCATCTTATTAAAAAAAGAGGGCTAATTTAAGCCCTCTTTTATCTCTTACTTATATTTTTTACTGAAGTTAATAACGAACCTAAATCATCGATCCTTGTTGCTAACTTCTTTTAAGCTAATGATCACCAAAATTAACTAATTGTCTTTAACTGGGGCAAAAACTCTAGAATTAAGCTTGTTTCTTAAAGGGCACCTAAACGATGCAGAAGAAGGAAGCTTAGACATTAATAAAAAATAATTGGAGCAGTTAATTAAATTAGTTCGTTTTATTCCGAAATTTCAGGCAGGCTATCGATCATTTTGAAAGACCTCCTAGAACTCAACAATATAAAATTAGGGGAATATTTTTCTAAAGACAATCCGTTTTTATACGCATTGCTTTTTTATTAAAAATGTCCGAAAGTGGTAATCAATCGCGTTAATTTTTTTGAGATATTTTTAGTAAGTTTTGCTTATTTCTTTTGATATTTAATTCGACTATCTTGATTTTAAATAATTGAGGAACTCTTTTATGAATCATTCGAAAGAAGTTAGTAAAGCTGATCAATCTAATCCTATAGACGAATATTTTCAATGTCTCTCATATTGCGATATTCACCCAAAAGGTATAGATAATGACTGTGAAGTCATCTGTATGGAAAGACATTTAAAAGCCAACTATTGGTAGTTTGAATTATTTTATTTTCCTGCTTAAATTCCTTCAAAAAGAATTAGTACGAACTTTAAATTTCCAAACATTTACTACACCTTTTGCGTTAACTGCAGCTAGTGCACAATCATCAGGTCTCCACGAAAGTGCACCCACTAAATCGCCTGCGAATGCAGCCCCAACTGGGTCACCATTACCGTCTTTTTTTAGAAAACTTGCGACAACAGAACCATCTCTAGATCCGGAAGCTACAAGCATGCCTTTATTTGAAAAGGCTAGGCTAGAAATAGGTTCGGTATGGTGCCATAGCTCTCCCGGCATAGTCCCCTCGGGACCGTCACCTATAAAGCTCCACACTGTAATTCTTTCACTGCCACTAGTTGCCAGTAATTTTCCACTATCGTCAAAAGAAAGGTGACTAGGTTTTCCTGGGTATCCTGTCATTTCAGCATCCATTCCGGTTGATCTTCTCCAAAAATGAACTGAATTGTCTTGACTCCCGCAAGCGACTATATCACCATCAGGACTTAATTCCATTGAGACTAATGATCCTTGCCACTCGAGCTTTTGATTCGTTTTATTATTTACTATGTCAAAGAATGTTACTCTCCCGTAGCAGGCTGTAGCTAGCTCATTATTATTTGACCATTTTATTGCACTCACTGTGCTTGGATGATCATCTGATACCCATTTTTCTTCACCAATTTCATTAAAAACATATACTTTTTTTGAAGAAGCTGCTGCAAGAAATAAGCCATCATTCGACCACTTAAGATGCTCTACCCAAGCCTTGCCAAGATCGAGAGTTTTAATTACTTTACCTTCGTGACAATTATATATTTGAATATTTCCATCTTGACCGGAAGTTGCAAAAATCTCTCCTTCTGGATGAATGGACATTGCTAATAGACCAGCAGAGTGTGTATTTTCTTTTTTCCAAATAATTTTCCCAGTATCTCCTTCAAAGGCAAAAATACCTCCTGCTACATCCCCAACAATGAATAACTTTCCTTTAAGAGCCCAACCACAAACTATGGCATAATCATTAACTTCAGATGTCCATCCTTCGTGGAACATGCCTCTTGGGCTAAATGATTCTATATCAGGCATTTTTCAAAACCTTCTTTCATCTCTTTCTCGTCCAAATTTCTACCTATAAAAACAAGTTGGTTTCTACGAGGTTCGTTACCCCATTCCTTATCAGGTTGCGCTGTAAATAACATATGTACCCCTTGGAAAACTATTCTCTGTGGGTTGCCTGAGTAGCTAATGAAACCTTTAGTTCTAAATATATCCACTCCTTTTTCAGAAAGAAGTCTGCCCAACCAAGTATTAAGTTTTTCTGGATCAACATCTCCAAATCGTTCAATTGCAATGGACGTTACTTCATCATCGTGCTCGTGCTCGGCTTGCCAGAATCTTTCAGTATTAAATGGAATCTCTTTATTTTCTTCACTTTTAATGACTTTCATATTAAATTCTTCAGCGGTGTGCTGTGTAAACAAACCTATTTTTGTAGGGTTTTCTATGTTCAGGATGAAGGATTTATTTCCTTTATCCTCCAATTTAAGGTTTATATGTTCTCCAAATGGAATGATATTCCCAGGTTCTATGCTTTTAGCTTTTTCTGCATAAAGTCTTACGCAGGATTCAGCACCATCTTTAAGTTCTTCTTCACTCTCACCTTGATTAGCGAAAGCTACTAATGACATTTCTGGATCGGGACCTTCTTCTAGCATTAATTCATATTTACCTGCAACAAGGTCGTAAACACCTGTCCATTCAAAAGGATATTCTGGTTCAAGAAATGTTGGTCTGCGTTTAAGGATTTGATCGAGATCAAATGCACTTAGATTTAGGACTGTTTCGATTGGTACTTGGGCATTCTCGGCTCTAATGATTCGAGTCATTCGGTTCATATCTCTTAATCTCGATTCAAGAGTATCTAGTGCATCATCAGAGACTAAATCAGTTTTATTAAGGACAAGAACATCTGCAAACGCAACTTGTTCTGAACTTTCATCACTCCTGCCTAACTGCTGATCAATATGAGCAGCATCAACTAAAGTTACAATTCCATCAAGAGTAAATTCAGAACTAATTTCTTCATCCATGAAAAATGTCTGCGCGACTGGCCCAGGATCTGCTAATCCGGTCGTTTCTACTAAAACATAGTCAAACTTATCTCTTCTTTTCATAAGGTTGCCAAGGACTCTTATTAAATCACCGCGAACAGTACAACAAATGCACCCGTTTGACATCTCAAACACTTCTTCATCGGCATTAATTACGAGCCCTTGATCTATCCCTACTTCACCGTATTCATTCTCAATTACGGCTATTCTTTTCCCGTGCTCTTCACTTAGTATTCTATTAAGCAAAGTAGTCTTCCCTGAACCTAAAAATCCAGTGAGAATAGTAACGGGAACTTTATCTTTGATGCTCATTTACTGATTTTTACTAAATAAACAATAGTTTAATAATAGTAATAATAAGAAATGAAAACCGTTTTTATTAGAAAAATTTAATCTGAAAGTTTGTACCATTCAGACTCAAGATTGGAGCCAGATTCTTTATCACAGCTTCCACCTAATGAATCAACAATTGTACAAGTGTTGTGTACGGCTACTGAAACCGTATTACCATCCATCATCAATCCATCAACGAATATTTGATTAGAAGCTAAAGGAACTGAACTTTGTCTACTTAAGTTCCTTAATAACTTAGATGCTGGAATTTGTTCAGGAAATATTGCCTGAACTTTCTCTTCATCTAACATTTTTAAAGTAGAACTTATGTTGTCTGGCCTTAAGCTTGAGGAGTCTCCAAGAAAGTCAAGTAAACTAATGGTTTCAAAACCAAATGCATCCCCGTAGTATTCCATTGCTTTGTGTTTAGAGACAATTACTCTGTTTTCCTCAGGAATAGAGCTTACTTGTTCGACGATCCAACTATCTAAGCCTTCTAAGAGAGAATCAGCTTTTTCGAATCTTTCATTAATTAGTTTTCTGTCACCTCTATTAAAAACTGAAATATCTTTCTTTAAACTTTTGCTTATAAGATCTCCCATTTTTATGATGTTATGTGGATCATGCCATACATGTGGATCTAGACCTCCATGGTCATGATGATGATGCCCCTCTCCTTCGTCTGGAACTTGTGCTATTGGTTCTACATCACTATTTGAAACGTCTTTAAAAAAGTGTTGAGTTGCTTCAAACTCAAAAGGCATGTGTTCAGTAAAAAATATATATTCACCATCTTCTTTGATATCCACGTTAAAAACAGTACTTTCTTTTCTTTGATCAAAGTTAAGAACAAAAGCTTTATTACTTGCTATCAAAGTTCCATCATTTTTTCTGCTTATTGAGTCTTTAGATCCTAATAATTCTTTGGCTAAATCTTCAGACCCTTCTATGTCATTAGATTTGAGAATCACCATCTTCATTGCAGGATCTGCATATTCGCCATCGACTTTTTCAAATGACCATTTGTATGAACCCTTAGATAGCTGGAATTTACCTGCCCATTCGAAAGCACCCTCAGCATGATCATCATGTCCACCATGGTCTGAATGATCATCATGACCTCCATGATCAGAATGATCATCTACCTTAGCTGAATGTTCAGCATGATCGTCATGTCCGCCATGGTCTGAGTGGTCATCGTGACCTTCATGATCAGAATGATCATCTACGTCTATTGCACTAACACCTACAACAACAGTATTCTTTTTACTTTCCCAATTTCTCATACTTGGAGTCATTTCTTTGCCAAGAGTGAATACTTTGTCTGCGCTATTTAGTAATTGAGCTTGTCTTGGATTGATCTTTAAGTCATGAACATCCTGTTTTCTATCTACTAAGCATGTAACTTCGTCAGATGGTAACGCAATTGATTTAACTAAATCACAAACTAGTGGTTCTACTGCTACGTATGACTTTCCTTTAGCCATTACATCCTGCCCAAAACCAGAAAATATAATCGTTCCAGCGATTACGGAATTTTTAATAATTGACTTACTTGAAACTTTTTTATTTGATAAAAGCCTTTTAAAAATTGACATAAAAAATTATTAAACACTTAAAAATGATAATCATTTTCATTACAGCTGACAAGAAAAGGTATCAAATGTTATGAAAATAATACGCAGCTTGCATTATTGGTAAGCTTGTAAAGTGACTTTTTCATGAAGATTAACTAATGGCTACTTTAGTCGCTGAAAATTTAACATTTGCATACACAGAAAAAAGTAAGCCAGCTTTAAATAAGGTATCTGTTGAGATTAAACCTGGAACTCTAACAGCGCTAGTAGGTCCAAATGGTGCCGGTAAATCCACTCTTTTGAGGATATTGCAAGGACAAAATACTCCAGATAAAGGCGAAATAAAAATAGACGGTGAAAATTTATATAGATCTAGAGCTCTAGTGGCACTTATGCCTCAAAGAAGTTCTATGAATTGGAAGTTTCCCATAACAGTTGAAAAATTGGTATCTCTTGGTCAAATAAAGTATTCAAAATCAAGAAGTAATAACCCCTTTCAAATCAAGGCTCTTTTAGAATATCCTAATTCTTGGATTAATAAATGTTGTGAATTAGAAGCGACAATGCAAAGAGTAGGAATTGCTAATTTGGCTAATAGAAGACTCGATTCTCTTTCAGGAGGACAGCAACAAAGAGCTCTATTAGCAAAAACTCTTATGTCCCCTGCAAAAATATTTCTTCTGGATGAACCTTGTGCGGCATTGGATCCCCCCGCAAAAGAGGACTTCCTGAAAATTGTTCGTCAACTCGCAGATGCGGGACTTTCTTTGCTAGTAAGTAGCCATGATTGGGGCGAGTCTCTAAATAACTACGATCAAGTAATCGTTCTTGATAAAAGTGTTTTAGCAGTTGGTAGTCCTGATCAAATAAAAGATAAATTAGATGCGATAAACATAAGCTCTATAAAGGAAAATAATTTCTGTGATTAGAAAATGTTCCTTATTAATTTTGAGCTTGATAACAGTTTTGGCAAAGGCCGAAATATTCGAGTGTATGAAACAAAAGTTGAAACTTTCTTGGATTTTTTTTAGGGGCATGAATATTTTTAACAGGACAACCTTCCATTTTCGACGTCTCTCCGCATTGAACGCAGGTCAAATGATGAATATCTCTGTCTACGGGAGTGTAAAGAACCTCTCCTGTTGGGAGATGTCTGGAACGAATTAATCCATGCTTTATCAAGATTTGCAGATTTCTATAAACAGTGGTCAACCCCATGGATTTGCCTTTTGTGATCAACTGCCTATGCAATTCTTGACCGCTCAATTCATCCTCGCATTTATTAAGTTCTTCAAGAAGTTGTTCTTGTCTTTTGGTAATGTCAGACTTAGTCACCATTGTTTCCAAAATCTTTTTTTGTCTCGTATTTTTGATCATACCGAATCTTTCGAATAATGTCTTTTATTAATAACAACTGGTGGCTGGTTCCATTAATAATAACTATATTCTCTGGGATTTTATGCCCAGCTATGGGAACTGTATTAATCACCCATAAGAGATTATTACAAGTTAATTTAATCTCTCATTGTGTGTTGCCTGGACTTGCTCTCGCATTAGCGCTTGGAATTCACCCCTCAATTGGTGGTGTTATAAGTGGTCTTCTGGGCTCAGTAATTGCGGAAAGTTTAACTAATAGAAAAAGTGAAAATTATGAAGCAGTTATGAATACTATTCTCGCTGGAATGCTTGGATTTGGGGTCCTTATAATCCCTTTACTCGGAATAAGGATTGATTTGGAGGCAGTATTATTTGGCGATTTATTGACAGCAAATTTTGGGGATTTACTTAGAACAATAATTGCTTTTTTAGTATTTATACTTTTAATGACTTTTGGATATGAAAAGGTTGTTTATGTGGGATTGGATCCAGAAGGTGCATCCGCTAGTGGTATAAATGTTTCTTTATTAAATCTTGCTTTGAGTTTTACGACGGCATTAGTAATTGTTAGTTCAATGTCAGCGGTGGGAGTAATTCTTGTAATTGCTCTTCTTTCTACGCCAACTTTGTTAGGGCTAAATAAGGCTCATAGTTTAAGAATTGCAATGATGAGGTCTTCATTTTTTGGGTTATGCATCTCACTTCTGGGATTTATTCTCTCTATAGTCTTTAATCTTTCGCCTGGCCCTGCAATTAGTGTTATTTGTGTTGCATCTCTTTTGATTCCTAAGCTTCGCAAATAATTAAATCTTAAATGTCCAATCAGAGTTTAATGCTTGAGCTTCTGGATTGTTTTTTAAAGCTACTTCCATAGCCTCTTTTTTATTATTAGCTATAACAACTTCATCAAAAT
>QCBE01000030.1 GCA_003281715.1 Prochlorococcus sp. AG-347-B23 | reverse complement strand
AATTTTTCCGTAGAAATAGAAGCACTTACACTAGTAATGGAGCAATATAAGGAAGAAACTGAATCAAGTGTTGAATTAGATATTGAAGACATAAAGCCAAGTTATATGGCTCTCAAACAAGACGAATGTAATGCAACTGTTGAAGTTACAGAAAAAACAGGATTAGAGGTTGTAAATACTGAATCTTTCGATGTAAATGTCTGCTTGAAAGAAATCTATAAAGTAATCAACTAAATAAGCAGGTTATAAAATATAATAAAAACATACAATTTAAAGAGGTCTTTTACTTAAAGAAGGTAAGACCTCGAGACCTAACAGAAAACTTTGGAACGGGTTCTGCATAACCAATTAATAACTACAATGGATTTGTAGAGGTGTAATTAAAAGTACAAAACCTAAAATTATTTTTTTAAATAATTACTTCTTCTTTGATAATGTTTGCGATTCTTCTCTAGACATTAAAGCTTCGATTTGAGCAAGAACTTTTTGAAGTTCATCCGTTTTTGTAAGAGATGCTTCTGCTACTTCTCTTAATTTTTCTAACTGTTCTTTAGTTTTATCCATGATAAATAAATTAGAAATTAACCACTTTTAAAAATGGTTTTAATACAGATTTTTCACTCCCACACAGATTCATATTCTCTCTTTTTTTTATAAAGTCAAATAAATTTCCCTTTATTAAGGTTTTATGAGGACTTCCAATTAATTCTTTATTTATTATTGAAAACATAAAATCACCTGAAATAGAAATACTCTTAAATTATGAAGTAAATACAGGCAAACCTATTGTTGCAGTTGTTATGAGAGCCCCTGCAAAAATCAAGAAAGGTAGAAAAGGGTAGTTTTTCAACGATAAACTTGTTAATTCGAAATAACTATATAGGTATTTATACCCTTTGTCTACCCCTTTGAGGCATTAAAGGTAAAATTTTTTCTCTAAAAAGTAAAAATTGAACATTAACCAAATTTGCCCGATATATATTCCTGAGTAGTTTTTTCTTTTGGAGAGTTAAAAATTTTCTTTGTCGTATTAAATTCTGCAAGGTAGCCAACCTTTCCTCCATCACCATCTTCATATTCGATTGCATTAAAAAATGCAGTCATATCACTGACTCTTAATGCCTGTTGCATATTATGAGTAACGATTATTATTGTGTAATTCTTCTTAAGTTCGTGCATCGTCTCTTCTATTTTTAAAGTAGAAATTGGATCTAAAGCTGAGCATGGCTCATCCATGAGAATTATTTCAGGCTCAATTGCGATGGTTCGAGCAATACATAATCTTTGTTGTTGTCCACCAGATAAAGAGTAACCACTATCATTTAATTTATCCTTACATTCATCCCATAAAGCAGCCTTTTTTAGTGAACTTTCGACTAATTCATCCATATCTCCTGTAAAGCCATTAATTCTTGCTCCAAATGCAATATTTTCGTAGATAGATTTCGGGAAAGGATTTGGTTGTTGAAAAACCATTCCAATTCTTCTTCTTACTTCTACTGGATCTACTCTTTTATCATAAATATTTGTTCCATCAAACAGGACAGAGCCCTTCAGTGAGCAATTAGGAATTAAATCGTTCATCCTATTTAATGATCTAAGAACAGTTGATTTACCACAACCGGAGGGGCCAATAAGGGAAGTTATATTTCCTTTTTTAAAATTACAAAAAACATTTCTTACTGCTTCGAAAGTTCCATAGCTAATAGAAACATTCTCAAGAGACAAAATGATATTCTTTGGTATTTTTTTATTAGTTTTAATCATTTATACTCTCTTAGTTCTCTCTGTAAAAGCGGCCAATATCCTTGAAAATATATTTACTGATAGTATCGACAAAACAAGAATAAAGGAAGCTGCCCAAGCTAATTTATTCTGTGCATCATAAGGTTCAAGGGCAAAGTTATATATCAATACAGCCAAGGAACCCATCTCATAAAACAAGTCCCCAAAGCCTGTTATGTAGTAGTAAGAAAATAAAGCCGTAAATATCAAAGGTGCTGTTTCACCTGCAGCTCTTGCGATACCAAGTACAACGCCAGTAGCAATAGACCTAAAGGCAGAGGGCAAAGTAACTCTCAATATGGTTGTATACATACTCGCTCCAACACCAAGAGACGCATACCTTAATTCGTTAGGAACTAACTTTAAACCTTCGTCAGTAGTCTTAATCACAGTAGGCAACATCAATATTGAAAGCGCCATCCCTCCAGCTAAACCGCTGTACATACTCCCAAACAAGATCTTTGTAGAAACAATTAAGGCATAAATAAAGACACCGGCAATTATTGAGGGAACTCCCGCCAGAACATTAACTCCGAATCTAATAAATCTTGAAAAAGCACCACCTTTAGAGTATTCAGCTAGATATATACCTCCGCCAACACCAACTGGTATGGCAATAATTGAAGCAATGGTAGTAATTATTAATGTACCGACCAATGCAGGATTAATTCCTCCTGCATCTAAATCATCTCCAGGAGGATTTGGTTCTAAAGTAAATAGTTCTGGTGTAATTTGAGATCCACCTTTAATCAGAATATAAGTCACCAAAAAAATCAAAGGAAGTATTGCAATCAATGCACAAATTACTGATAAAGAAGTAAAGAATTTATCTCCTATATTTCTTGATAATCTTTTCTGGTAATAAAGTGAATTCATAATTATCTAATATTTGAGACTAAATTTCTTAACTAGCCACTGCGCAAAGATATTTACGACCAAAGAAAGGATCATAAGTACAAAAGCCGCATAAAAGAGTGATGAAACCTGACTTCCATCTGCCTCACCAAACTGGTTTGCGAGCATGGAGGAAATAGTATATCCAGGAGACAATAGAGACCAACTAAATGCATTTGAATTACCAATAATCATTGTGACAGCCATTGTTTCTCCCATTGCCCTCCCTAAAGCCAATAGAACACCTGCCATAATTCCTGATAAAGCTGCCGGCAAGATTACTGAAAATATTGTTTTCCATCTACTTGCTCCAATTCCATATGCTGCATTTCTTAGCTTTTTAGGAACCTGATTAAGTGAGTCCCTAGCAATGGAGGTCACTATTGGCAAAAGCATTACTACTAAAATTAGTATTGCTAACAAGGAATTCCTACCTGTAGGTTCTGTACTGAATAAAGGTATCCAACCAAAGAAATTATGTAAAAAAACAAAAAAGGCTCTAAAAAAAGGTTCCATCACAAATATTGCCCAAAGTCCCAATACAACTGATGGAATAGCCGCTAATAATTCAACAAAGGAACCTATTATTTCTCTAACAACTTTAGGCACAAAGTCTTCGGTGATAAATATTGCAGTTCCAACGCCCAAAGGGATAGTTATTAATAACGAAAGAAATGAGGTTACTAATGTGCCATATATTGCGGTAAAAGCTCCGTATTCATCTTTTACAGGATTCCATTCAGAGGTTACTAAAAACTTCAAGCCATACCTTGAAAAGGATTCAAATGACTGAAAAAAGACTACTAAAATTATTCCTAAAAGTATTATTGCTACGAAACTAGACAAAACTAGAGCAGTATTCTTGAAGATAATATCTATATTTTTTTCGATACCGAACCTTTTACGATTCTTGAAAAGAGTTAATTTCTCTTCCATTAAAAAAAGAATATCTCTATAAATCTACTACTAAATGCTGTAAAAGACTTTAAGAGGACTTAAAGGTATATGAAAGTCATGATAATTTGACATCTATTGATAAATTTAATTACCTATTTTTTCAACGGCAGTTCTTGATTTCAAAAGGATATCCCCTTTTAAGGGGATAAATCCAAGTGATGAGGCCTTATCTTGATACTCATCACTTAACAATGTATTAAAGGCTTGTTTGATTGCTTTAGTGTTTCTACCATTACCTTTTTCATAAGCAAGTATCCATGTCAATGAAGCGATTGGGTAAGCTCCTTTAGCAGTGGGGTTAGGATTTTTACCCGCAAGATTTTCATCTAAAGTAATACCATTGAGAGCTTTAGCTCCTGCTTCTGCAGATGGTTTTAGAAACTCCCCTGAAAGATTTTGAAGTGCGGCAGCTTTCACATTTCCTTTTATATAAGACTGATTAACATAACCAATTGCACCAGGAGTATTTTGAATAACACCTGCAACTCCAGAATTACCCTTAGCACCAACACCTCCCGGCCATTTTACAGACTTACCTGTCCCTAATGTCCAGGTTTTTGAAAAAGCTTCCATAGAGTTTGTGAAAGCTTTTGTTGTACCTGATCCATCAGAACGATGAGTCCAAGTCAATTTCCCTGGTTTACAACCTAATTCTTTCCAATCTTTAATCATTCCCATAGCAACTTGTACTGCTTTCTCTTGGGACAGTTTTAAATCGCAGTCGTAGTTATAACCAAATGCAATAGTTCCACCAACCATAGGTATCTGTACTAATCCTCTAGTAACTTTTGCTATATCATTATCTTTCATGGGATCATCAGAAGCACCAAAGTTTACAGTCTGATCAATAAATGCTTTTCTTCCAGAACCAGAACCAACAGCTTGATAATTAACTCTTGGGCCGCCAGATTTTGCTAGATCAAAAAACCACCTAGTATAAATTTTCGAGGGAAATGTAGCACCTGCTCCGCTCAATCTTTTTGAAGCAATAGCTTCTTGAGAGAGAACTAATGAGATAGCAGAAGAAAAAATAAGGACTTTTTTGAATATGTCCACTTTGTAATGAGAAATGATTCTGTTAAATATAAATTACAACCAAAAGGTAATTTAATAATTATAAGATATATAAATCAAATTATTTTGATTTAAAAAATTATTATGTATATATCGGCATTAAGAGTTCAGCTAGAAATTAAAATTTTCAATTAAATATCAACTCTTTATTTAGAATTTAATTTTTGTTGTTACTCTGTTTTTATTTTGAGATTTGAATTCAAAAAGTCCTTTATCAGTAAATATTGTCAATTCATCTCCAGATGTTTCTTCAATTGCAATTCCTTCAGATTCTAAATTTTTTACATGTACATTACCAATAAGTTTTAGAGATTTATAATCTTTGTCAAAAGAAAGCTTGTCTGAATAAGCCTCAAAATTACCACTATTACTTTTAATAACTACATTTCCCGTAGCCTCTAAATCACCTTCTAAAGTATTTATTTGAGAATCAGATGTAATTGTGTAGTTAGTTAATTCCTCAGCGAAAGAGAATTCAGCTAATAGAAACAACAACGATGAAAAAAGTATTTTTTTCATTTACTCCCAACCCTTTTCTGCATTTTGAATAATCCATTGTGCAAGAATCTTATCCTCTCCATCCTTCAATTTATTTTTATAACCTTTCATAAAACCAATCCCTTCATTGGCAATTTTTGCTATTGAATTCTCATCTGCTATTCCTCTTTTTACAAGGTCGGAAAGTTTTAATGATTTGGATCCTTTAAGAACGACTGAACCACCTCTTACATGGCAGCCTGCACAAACATTTCTAAAAATTGTTTCTCCATCTCTAATATCAGAAGCCATTAGATATCTATTTTGCAAAGAGGTTTGAAAAATAATTAATAAAGTTATTACAGGAATTACGAATAGAAATTTAAATATTTTCATTTGATTTATTGCACCCAAAATCAATTTAGCAATTAATTCTGAATCTCGGACTATCTATTTTAATAGTTCTACTGCTACTACAAGATTGCCCAACAGACCGTTCAAAATATTTAGCTGTTCTTTACTACCAAATGCTATTAAAACCTGACCTGGTTGAAGTATGAAATTACCGCCAGGGTTAGTAAACAACTTTTCGTTTTCTTTTATTGCTAATATTTTGGCCCCGCTCTTTTTGCCTATTCCAAGTTCAGAAAGTGATCTTTTCTCTGCTGTTTCAAAAAGACTAATATCATTACTTAATTCAAATTCTTCAATTTCACATTCACTTCCTGCAAGCAGATCAAGAAAGTCAATAGCGATAGGTCTTAAAGCCATTGATGCCATAGCTCTCCCTGCTGCAATATAAGGACTTACTACTATACTTGCTCCAGCTAATCTCAACTTACTTGCAGCTTCTTCAGTTCCAGCTCTTGCAATTACTCTTATAGAACTTCTTATCCCTTTAGCACTTAAAACCACATATAAATTTGCAGCATCATTGGGCAAAGTAACGACCAAACTTTTGCATTTTTCTAATCCTGCTAGTTTTAAAGTCTCATCAAGAGTTGCATCAGCACAAAGAACTTCTAAACCATTTTCTTCAGCAATCTTTTTTCTATCTTCATCGCTCTCAACAACGATAATTGGAATATTTTGCGTTTTTATCTGGTTAGATATTTCCTGACCTACCCTCCCATATCCGCACAAAATTACATGATTTTCCATTTTTCTAAGAAGTCTTTTAAAACGTAATTCGTTTACTCTTTGAAAATAGCCGGATTCGAATAATCTAACAGCTTTTTGAAAGGTAAATTGAATAAAGATCAATCCGCCAACGATTACCAAAACAGTTACGATCCTGCCTTCAGGGCTTAAAGGTTGAACTTCTCCAAAACCAATAGTGGTTATTGTGATTAGAACCATCCATAAGCAATCACTCCATTCCCATCCCTCTGTTATTCGATAGCCAATTGCACCTAAAAAAAACAAAAAGAATAAAGAATAGATAAGACCAAACCAAGGCCTTAAATAGTCTTTAATAAAATAGAACTCAAATAATCTAAGCTTCATATCCCTTATTATCGTTAACTATTCAAAAATTTCAAAAAAATTTTCTATTATGTTCCTAAAACTATTTATTTGTTTAAGTGAAATATATACTAAGCAGAATAATAATATTTATTTTCGTAGCTCTATGCATTAAACAAATGATTACTGTCTCAGGTCTTATTTAATGCTTCAATAAAAATTTATTCAAGGTTTTACTTGTACTGATTCAATAAGAAAATCAGAAGCTGCTTTTAACCAATCCGCTACTGTAAGACGGAGATCAGGTTGAGAATATACAAGCGCGACAATGATTCCAACTAAGATTATCTTTACCATGGCAATTCAAATATTCTTTTGAATTAAAGCATAACTATTTAGTAAAAAGAACCTTAAATTTATAAAAAATAGGTTAATTAAAATTTCTCTAATTGATTAAACAAGTATTCCACTCTTCTAAGATTTACACCTAAATCAGATTGCCCTAATCTTGCTGCAGATCTTATCTGAATAATTCCTTTTGATCTATCTACATAACTTCTTACATCAAGCTTTAAAATTTCGAGGTCATCTGGAAATCTAAAAATCAAGCTCCTACAAACGCCTCTCCAATAATTTCTACCACTTTCAATAACTTCTGTACGAGGTAACCCTTCTGCCAGAGAAACAAGTTGAATAAACTTTTGATCAACATTTATAAGTTTCTTTTCTATTAAGACACTATTTAATGGATTAGTTACTGGAGCAAGACCTTGAATGGAGGAAACCATATTTTTTAAGAACGATGTAGATGTTCTAACCGATTTCATATACAAAGTGAGAGAAAAAAAGTAAAGAATTTTCCCATAAATTTGATCTCTTTATAATAATTCCTTATTTTGTCATCAAAATTCTAGAATTTGAGATTTTTAATTATTTTTTTTGATAGAGATGGTTGCCTATCTTTTTTACTAGTAAGTTTCCTAACCCATAAAAAAACTCCTACGAACAAAAATATTTCAACAATAATTCCAACCTTTATAAGACTCATTTTTTATCCTTTTTTTTCTTGTTGGTACCCTCAATGTATGGCACAAGAATATTTAATAACCACTTTTTAAATGAACTTAAAGGTTTCATAATCTATTTATTTTCCTTTTCTCCACAAACTCCTCCCCTTAATGAGATCCTCTATATTTGGCCAAGCTGCTATTAATTCTTTAAGTGCTTTTCTATTAGGAGTATAAAAAACACAAGACAATGCACTTA
>QCBE01000029.1 GCA_003281715.1 Prochlorococcus sp. AG-347-B23 | reverse complement strand
ATGAAATTGTACGCCAAATAATTTTTTGCCATCATTTGCAATTGCTGCATGGAGTGTGTTCTCGGTATGAGCAATTTTATTAAATCCATCGGGCAAACAATTAATAGAATCGCCATGACTCATCCACATAATAGATTTATCTTCTACATCAGAAAGAAGATCAGATTCTTTGTCTATATTTATTGGTGCTCTACCATATTCAGCTTTTTTAGTTGCGGAAGTAACAGATCCTCCCAGTTCTTTAACCATTAATTGCATTCCATAGCATATACCAAGAATAGGAATTCCTATAGTAAAAATTTTTTCATCACACCTAGGAGCATTTTGTTCATATACAGAATTTGGGCCTCCACTCAAAATGATCCCTTTAGGATTTATATGATTAATTTCCTCAATTGAAATGCAATTACTTACTACAAGAGAAAAAACATTAGTTTCTCTAATTCTTCTTGCAATCAATTCAGAATATTGAGATCCAAAATCCAAAATTAATATTGAAGGATCTCGTTCTTTTTTTAAAAATTTTTGACTCATGTATAAAAGTTAACTCAATTTATTTACAAAAGCATAATGAAACACAAATTCATCTCATTGAAAATTAGAAATATACTTTTTACCGTAAATTCCAGCCCACCTTATTTTCCTTTTTCTATCAAAAATGATTGATGCGATTTCCATATTAGTTTTTACATACCTATTAACATAATTAAAAGAACGCTTTTCAATCGTATTTGATAAATTATTGAATAATTTATCAGCTAACGATTTATTTAATCTTTCAAGCATTAATAAGGCATCCTCAAGAGTATTTAATTTAGATAATTTAACTATTATTTCAAGTGGTAATTTTTCCTGAACAGCTAAATATACCAGAATCTCAATTCTTCCATCAGCTAAATGATTATGTGTATGAAAAATACCGCCCGCTAATTTAATTAATTTTCCATGATAACCAAAAAGAATTACAGTTTTAACTTTTTTTATTGCAGCATCAACTAATAATGGTCCTATCCAATTTCCAATTTTGATAATTGGCAAATTGACGTTAGAAGTTTTAGCCAGATTTAACCCATTTTCACCAATAACAAAAACAATTTCCCCTTTAAAATCATTTTGAACTAACTTAGCTAAATTATTTTTAGCCTCTTCTAGTTGATTAGGAGAAGCACTCGAAAAAGTTTCAGCAGAAGTTCCAATAACAGATAATCCATTAACAATCCCAAATGACTTATTACTAGTTCTTTCAGCTAAAAACTCCCCATTTGGGAAAATAATTTCTAATTTTAAATTAAAGCCCTCAGGAATAATATCTAATAAATTTTCATATAAAACTTCTCTTGCAAAATTAGAAATGCATATCTCTGATGTATCTTCTTTTATACCTACGCCAGATCCTGCAATAATATTTATTGGAATTATTTGAACAGGATTCTTAAAAGAAATTTTTTCTAAAGAGGCTATTGTCCATATTTCTAAGTTTTGTGTTAAATCAAGATCTAAGCCAGACTTTGCGAAAGTAATTCCTAATGCATGCGAGTCATCTTGAAGTAAACCAACAGAATGAATCTCAATTTTTATCTCCTTTTTTTCTTTAGGAATTTTTATTAGTTCATAATTCTCAAATGGTAACCCTACTAGTTTTTTTAATGCTGATCTAGCAGCTCCAGCAACCCACAAAGGTAAAGAAAATCCTTTTTTCAAATCAAGTAATTGAAAAATATACAATGAGAACTAATCTTAGAATGACCTATTTAACAAAAAGTGGCCATACAACAAAAATTATCATTGATGATTCCTGGACCCACACCAGTTCCAGAAAAAGTTTTACAAGCATTAAGTAAACATCCTATAGGCCATCGCAGTAAAGAATTCCAAGATCTCGTGGCGAGCACTACTAAAAATTTACAATGGCTTCATCAAACTAAAAATGATGTTCTAACAATTACTGGTAGTGGGACTGCTGCAATGGAAGCTGGAATAATCAATACCTTAAGTAAAGGAGATAAAGTAATTTGTGGAGAAAATGGCAAATTTGGTGAAAGATGGGTAAAAGTTGCTAAGGAATTTGGTTTAGAAGTAATAAAAATTGCTTCCGAATGGGGCACTCCACTAGATCCAGAAGATTTCAAAAAGTTATTAGAGGAAGATAAACAAAAAGAAATCAAGGCTGTCATCCTCACTCATTCTGAAACATCAACAGGTGTCATTAATGATCTAGAAACTATAAGTTCATTTATTCGGCAACACAAAACAGCTTTATCAATTGTTGACTGCGTTACAAGTCTTGGAGCTTGCAATGTACCAGTAGATGAATGGGAATTAGATATAGTTGCTTCAGGATCACAAAAAGGATATATGATACCTCCAGGGCTTAGTTTTATAGCAATGAGCCAAAAAGCATGGGAAGCTGCAGAAAAATCTAATTTACCAAAATTCTATTTAAATTTGAAATCATATAGAAAAAGTCTTCTAAGTAACAGTAATCCATATACTCCAGCAGTTAATTTAGTTTTTGCTCTAGATGAAGCTTTAAAAATGATGAGAGAAGAGGGCCTAAAGAACATTTTTTCTAGGCATAATAAACATAAATTAGCAATGAGCAATGCTGTAAAAGCTTTAAACTTAAAATTATTTGCAGATGAAAAATATTTAAGTCCCTCAATCACTGCAATAAAAACTGGAGGAATAGATGCTGAAGAATTTAGAAAAACGATAAAAAATAATTTTGATATATTACTTGCCGGTGGTCAAGATCATTTGAAAGGAAAAATATTTAGAGTAGGGCACTTAGGTTATATAAATGATAGAGATATTATTACGGTTATTTCTGCTATAAGTAATACACTTGTTAAGCTCGGTCAAATTAAATCCCAACAAGCTGGTGAGGCATTAATTGTAGCATCTAAATATCTTGAGGAAAATTAAATTAAGTGCCTGGCTCTTCGACATTGCCACCTAATTCAACGATCTTTTTTCTAAGAACTATTGATTTTTTTTCGTCACCATTTGTTTGAGCAATTGCAAGGGCAAACTCTAATTTTTCAAGTTGGTGACCACCCTCAAAAAAAGATAATTTTTTCTTAATAGGATTTTTATTATCTTTGTATGAAATTTTTGGAGACATAAAAATTCATTATTTAATTAATATTATGCCAACAAAAGGGGACATTACGAGAGGAAAAATAAAATTAAAAACAAAAAAAACAAAGAAACAAAATTTCTTCTACTATTGATTCCAAATATCTTTCAAATTTATGCCAAACATAAATCTAATCTATTACCTTGTTGCAGGTGGAATTTTTGGACTATTAGCTCTAAAAACTGGTATACCTGCAGCTCCTCTTGCAGGTGCTTTGATAGGTGCAAGCGTACTTAGCGTCAGTGGGAAAATTGATTTAGCAGAATGGCCAATTGGCACAAGAACAATATTAGAAATTGGCATAGGAACAGTTATTGGTACATCTTTAACTCAAGACTCATTGGTTGAGCTTCAAAGCTTATGGAGACCAGCTATTTTAATAACTTTTACTTTAGTTATTACAGGATTAGCAATTGGCTTATGGACAAGCAGATTACTTAATATAGATGTGATAACAACAATTCTAGGAGCTGCACCAGGAGGTATTAGCGGTATGAGTCTTGTAGGGTCTGAATATGGTGTAGGTGCTGCGGTAGCAACTTTACACGCAGTAAGGTTAATCACTGTACTTCTAATTCTTCCTTTAGTTGTAAAATGCTTAAACTTACTTGGGGTAATAAAATCTTAAATATCTATAGACATATTTTCAATTAAAGATATTTTTAGATAGGAGGCAAAATTTAATGCGAGGTTTTAAAAAAAAATTAATTTTTTTAGCTCTAGTGATAATATCTCCTCTATCACTTCAAACAGTCAAGGTTTATGCGGGCTCATTTGGAGCAGAAATTTTCTGTACTATGAGAGATGGTGGAAATGATCATGAAAGTAGTTGGGAAGCTGCATATACATACGTAAAAAAACAAAAGGGAGGATTTTTCAAAGTCTCACCTAAACAGGCAGCAGCTCAAATTACTGAATCAGTTATTAGGGATAAAGAAACCTTTAGCTATTGCATTGAATACCTTGATAAACTTCATCCAAATAGAAAATTAATTAGAGATTTACAAAAAGAAGAAAAAAGAAAAGAAAAAGAAGCTCAGGAAAGAGAAAAAAATAGGAAAAGGTTAGAGAAAGAATTAGAAGAAACTAATGAAAATTTTTCAGAAGAAACAATTGAAAGATACAGCTATTGATAAAACATTTTATTTTTCTAAATTAAATTTATAACAATTGCTTTTGTATCTATCAACACTAAATTATATTTTTAAGAACTAATTTGAACTAAAAAATAATAATTAAATATTGACTTTTGATATATTCAAGCCATTATTTATTTAATTAAATAATCTGAATGCATATTAATGATGCGGTTTTTTTAGAAGATTTATGTCCTAAGTTCAGATTAAGACAATGGCGAAAGTCAATTCATAGATTTACGGGAAAAAGTTGTATATATTGCGGAAAACCATCTGAATCAATTGACCATGTTTTACCACGCAGTCAAGGTGGCTTAAGCACCACAGAAAACTGCGTACCTGCATGTCTTTCTTGTAACGGAGATAAATCTGATGAGAATGCTTTATTTTGGTACAGAAGACAAAAATTTTATGATCCTAGAAGAGCAATGGCTATTAGAGCATGGTTAGAGGGAGATTTAAGACTAGCTATTAGATTATTACAATGGGCCAATCCTAAATTTAAAGTAAGTAATAAGAATAACGAAAAAAATGAATCAAATTATAAAGCAGCCTGACTACCAAACATTACAATGATTTCGAGAGTAATAATTCTCACAAATATTCTCCAATTCTTTTGGCGATTCTGGAAATATTAAAATTGTAGACAATGAAATAAAGACAACAAATAATTTTTGGTAGAATTTAAAATCAAAATAACAAATCTCTTTTTCTTTTAAACAACTATAAATATTAGTTCTATAGAAAGTTTTTGATTTGAAATCAGGTTTAACCGCAGAGTTGACCATTTTAATAATACATATGTACTACTGTAATGCAATATGAAAAATTTCGCAAGTTTACCAATAAATAAAACTAAATTTTTAATCTTAGGCTGTGGTTTTAGCGGTAGTTTTTTTGCAAAGACCATCAGAAAATTCGGCTATACTGCTTTGACAAGTTCGAGATCTCAAAAAAGAGACCCACATAGTTTTATTTTTAATAGTGAGAAGGGTATATTACCTGACAAAAAAATTTTTGATGGAGTTACACATATTCTTAGTTGTGTACCTCCCGACAACAATGGTACTGATCCAGTATTAGGAAGTATTAGAAATAAACTTGAAATCTCATCCCTTAAATGGGTTGGATATTTATCAACCACAGGAGTTTATGGGAACACCAATGGTGATTGGGTTTCTGAGACAGATAATCCTAATCCTTTGCAAAAAAGAAGCTACTTTAGACTCAATTGCGAAAAAGAATGGATTCAATCTGGATTACCCGTACAAATTTTTAGATTACCAGGTATTTATGGCCCTGGAAGATCCACTTTTGAAGCAATTAGAAATCAAAAAATTCATGTTATTACAAAAAAAGATCAAGTATTTTCAAGGATTCATGTTGCTGATATTACAAGTGCAATTATCTATCTAATACAAAATAAAGATTATTTAAAATTTCATCAAATTATTAATATTGCAGATGATGAACCCTGCTCTCAAATTGAAGTAATTGAATATTGTTACAGTCTTCTTGGTTTAAAAATGCCAAAACCGATCTTATTCGAAGATGCAAAGAGTGAATTATCACCTATTGCTCAATCTTTTTGGATGGAAAATAGAAGAGTTTCAAATAATCTACTCTGCAAAAAACTTGGATATGAACTAATTTATAAAAACTATAAAATAGGTTTAAAAAACTGCTTTATAAATAGCCAAAAATGAATTTATAAACTTTTTATGAATATAAAAAATTCAAATGAAAAATTTAAAATTGTTATAAGTATTGGAGATGAATCTGGTATTGGACCTGAAATAACTTTAAAAGCTCTTTGTTCACATGAAATACCTAATAATGTTGAATTTACCTTAGTTGGTTCCAAAAAAAATCTACAAAATACTTATTCACATCTTAAAAACCTAGGATTAAAAAACCTTGCAAATCCAAGTAATTTACAAGTTTATGATCTCGAGATCTCTTCATCAGATAATAAATCAAAATCAAGTTATGGCAATTCAAGTTTCTATTACCTAAAAAAAGCAATTGAAATAGTAAGACAATCTCCTAATGCAGCGCTTGTAACTGGACCAATATGCAAGAAATCATGGGCACTAGCTGGTCATCACTTCTCTGGGCAAACTGAAGTATTAGCAAAATCATGCGAAATAAAAAATGTAGGGATGTTATTCACGGCTAAATCTCCAATTACAGGCTGGAGATTTAATACCTTACTAGCTACAACCCACATAGCAATTTGTAAGGTACCGCAGATGCTAAATGCAAAATTAATTCACACTAAATTAGATCTTTTCAAGGAGTTTTGTGTTAAATATGCTGAAAAACCTACTTTAAAAGTTGCGGGATTAAATCCTCATGCTGGAGAAGAAGGTATTTTAGGTAGTGAAGAAATAGATTGGCTAAATGATGCTTTAATTGACTGGAGTGAAAAGAATAGAGATATTAAATTATTAGGTCCTTTGTCGCCAGATAGTTGTTGGAATACTTCCGCCAAAGCTTGGAGACATAAAGAAGGTGAAAAACACGATGGCATTCTTGCTATGTATCATGATCAAGGTTTAATACCAATGAAGGTTATCGCCCTAAATTACTCAGTAAACACAACAATAGGTTTGCCTTTCATAAGGACATCTCCAGATCATGGCACAGGATTTGATATTGCTGGCAAAGGAGTAGCACAATCTCAAAGCATGATTGAAGCAATAAAAACTGCCCTAGAAATGACTAAAAGCTCAAGACTGCTTAACACGCATTAGAACTTGACCAAATTCAACCGGAGTTCCATTGTCTACGAGAATTTCTACTATTTCAGCATTAAATTCAGATTCAATCTCATTCATTAATTTCATAGCTTCCAAGATACAAATAGTTTGACCCACTTTTACATTATTTCCAACTTCAACGAATGGGTCCTCACCAGGGGCTGCAGCTCTATAAAATGTGCCAACCATAGGAGATGTGATTTCAGTAAGATCTGAACGCCCAGGAGGTGCAACCTGAGGCTCTTCAGGTTCATTAACTAAGGTGACATTATCATTTTTAGGTTTTTGATTAGCAATTGTTTGTCTTTCAAATAAATTATTAGAAACTAAATTCTTAGTAAGTTGATTCTGGTCAAATAAGTTTCGTTTTATTTCAAGTTTAAAATCTTCTCCCTCTAAAGAGAATTCTTGAATATCACTTGCTGAGATTTTCTCTAATAAGCGATTTAGGTCTTCATGATCTAATTTCATAGCCATTAATTTTCTCTTCCAAGATAGCTATCGTTACGAGTATCAACTTTAATCATTTCTCCCACAGAAATAAATAAAGGAACCATAACTTGAGCACCTGTTTCCAGAATAGCTGGTTTTGTACCCCCACTAGCCGTGTCCCCTTTAACGCCAGGATCAGTTTCTGTAACTTTTAATGATACAGATATAGGAAGTTCGACTTCTAATATCTTACCATTATGAAAAATAACATTAACCTCCATTCCTTCCTTCAAGTACTTTGCACCTTTACCTATTTGTTCAACAGAAAGTCTTGTCTCTTCAAAACTTGTCATATCCATAAAAACATAATCTCCAGACTCCACATAAGTGTGTTGCAGGTTAGACTTCTCAAGGATAGCCTGTTGTACTGATTCTCCGGCTCGGAAAGTTTTTTCAACTACGTTGCCGCTTTGAACTGATTTTAATTTTGTTCGCACGAAAGCAGAACCCTTACCAGGCTTGACATGTAGAAATTCTACAACACGCCAAACTTGTCCATCTAACTCGATGGTGGTACCTGTGCGAAAATCATTACTGGAGATCATTCCTGTATTACATCCCAAAGGATCATAAACCTGCAAGAGTGCTATGCAAAAAATCTTTTCAAATCAGAACAAACTTTTCTTAATTTTATCAATCATATTTTTACAAATTTTTCTCTTAAATCCCCTTCAAGTTCTAGCTGATTTACCTACTGGAAATGCGGTAAAAGATCCTAATGCAATCCTTAGAAACGCACTCCCTATCAAGCAAGTTGAATTGCAAGAAATTCAACATAAATTGGAAGAAACAAGTGACCTTGTTAGGGGAGGAAGATGGCCCGCTCTCACAAAAACTGTTACAAAATGTCAATCTTTACTAAAAAAATACCAAAGTCGAATTATCAAAGATTTACCAAACGATAAAAAGAAAATTGCTGAAAAAACATTTTCAGAACTCAAAGATAATTTTGATAGCCTTCAAGATTATTCCAAAGCAAAGGATAAGTACTCATTTGTGTCGACCCGCAAAGAAGCTTTAGATAAAATAGGTGGATTAGAAGAATATTT
>QCBE01000028.1 GCA_003281715.1 Prochlorococcus sp. AG-347-B23 | reverse complement strand
ATCCCACAAGTAGGTCAGCTCTTGTAGTTGCGGGATTTTTATTAGTTGTAGCAATTATTGGAAAAATTGCTGCCGGATGGGTATTTTCGAGTGATAAACCTACAAATAGATTAGTTGTAGGTTTGGGCATGATGCCTAGAGGAGAGGTTGGTTTAATTTTCCTTGGGCTAGGAACAAGCGCTAAGTTGTTAACTCCTTCTCTTGAAGCAGCTATTTTATTAATGGTTATAGGAACTACATTTCTTGCGCCTGTTCTCTTGCGAATTGTTTTAAAAGATAAGCCACCAAATGATGGCAATAAAATTTCAGATGATGTTGCAGCTGATCCTGTAGGTCTTCTTTAGTAAATAATTTTATTAGTATTAATTAATATATTATTTTCATTAAATGGAAAAATCAGCTTTGATGGATAGCGATTTAAATCATGACTGGAATTTTTTAAATTACCCAATACATACTGTTTCAGCTAAGCCTGAGAAAACATCAAAAGAATGCGCAATTTTGTTAATTCATGGTTTCGGTGCTTCTACGGATCATTGGAGATTTAATATTCCTGTTTTGAGTACAAAATACGAAGTTCATGCTGTGGATTTACTCGGTTTTGGAAAAAGTCCTAAGCCACAAGACGTCGAATACTCAGGATCTTTATGGAAAGATCAGGTTATCGCTTATGTAAAAGAGAAAATAAAAAAACCTACAATTGTTGTTGGAAATTCATTAGGTGGTTATGCAGCATTAGCAGCTGGTGCAGAATTAAATGAGCTAAACGCAGGAGTGATATTACTTAATGCTGCTGGATATTTTAGTGAAGAAAAAACTATCCAAAAGAATATGTTGCAAACTTCAATTGAAACAGTTGCAGGTATATTTTTGAAAAATATTGTTCTTCAACGTTTGATTTTTGAGAATATGCGAAATCCAAAAAATATAAAAAAAACCTTGAATCAAGTTTATGTTGATAAAAAAAATGTGGATGATTTTTTAGTTGAGTCAATAAGGAAGCCTTCGCTAGATTTCGGAGCTTTTAATGTTTTTAGAAGTGTATTTAACCCATCAGGTCCTCAGGGATTGCCGTTGGATAAGTTATTCGAAAAACTAAATGCACCATTGTTACTTCTTTGGGGAGGGAAAGATCCATGGATGAATACTCCAAAAAAAAGAAATCTATACAAAAAATTCACACCAGAGAATACAAAAGAAATTATTCTTGATGCAGGACATTGTCCTCATGATGAGATACCTGAATTAGTTAATCAACATATTTTGGATTGGGTTGATTCTCTTTAAGTAATAATTGTGAAACTTAAATTATTTAATAAAGACCAAGGAACTTTTGTTTTTCAATTAGATAAAAATAACTACATTAAATTTTGTCCTGAAAGAGGAGGCATTATTACAAATTGGGTTTCTGATGGTAATGAAATACTTTATTTCGATAAAAAAAGATTTATGGATAAGACCAAAAGTATTAGGGGAGGCATTCCAGTTTTGTTTCCAATATGTGGAAATATCAATACCTCTAGTTCAGTATTTGGATATGATTATTTGCAATTACCGCAACATGGTTTCGCTAGGGATTTGCAATGGCATTACTCTTTTAATGAAAATCAAAAATCTTTATGCTTGTTCGTTAATGCATCTAAAAAAACAAAAAAATATTATCCTTTCGATTTCGAACTAAGAATAGAAGTTACCTTAAAGATTAACTGTTTAGAATTTGAAATTACAATCCATAACAACACAGACTTATCTATGCCTATAAATTTTGGTTTACATCCTTATTTTAATGTGTCAGATTTCAAAAATTTAGAGTTTATTAATAATCCACTTAATTGTCAGGATCAAGAAAAAAACATCATAACTAATACTTTGGATGAATTAAACAAAATTAATTTAGGAGTTGATTTACTTATGTATACTTCAGGTAGAAGCTCTTTTCGAGATAAAATTTTTAAAAGAGAGGTAACTTTAAATCATCCATATCCCTTTGATTTAGGCGTTATTTGGAGTGATCCTCCTAGAAGAATGATATGTCTAGAACCTTGGACTAGTCCACGAAATTCTTTTGTTGATGGATTTAGAAAAATTATGATTTCTTCAAATGATAGTAAAAGGTTAAATGCCTCAATACAAATAAAATCTCTTAAGTAATTATGCAATACTTATGAAATTTGTCGTTATAGATGATGATCCCACAGGCTCTCAAACTGTTTACGATTGCTTGTTACTGCTTAAGTGGGACTGCTCAACGTTAGTTAAAGGTTTTGAATCTAAATCGAATTTATTTTTTATTCTGGCTAATACAAGGTCACTATCGGAAAATGATGCGAAATTAACAATAGATGAAATTTGCGAAAATCTTAAGACTGTAATTGCTTCTCAAGCCTATGAAGAAGAAATTATTTTTATAAGTAGAGGAGACTCTACTCTTCGAGGACATAACTTTTTAGAGCCAAGTGCTTTAAATAGTTGCTTAGGTCCTTTTGATGCTACTTTTCATATTCCAGCTTTTATAGAGGGTAAAAGATTAACAATTAATGGATCTCATTTTGTTGATAAAATCCCTATTAGTCAAACAATTTTTGCAACAGATAAAATTTTTGGATATGCAACAAGTAATGTAAAAAATCTTTTATTTCAGCAGAGTAAATCTCAAATAAATTTTGAAGATATTCAAAATCTTTTATTGTCAGATATCGAAATGCTAAATGATGAAGAAAATAATATTGTTTTTAAAACACTAAAGAACTTGAAGAATAATAAACATGTAATTGTAGATGTAAAAAATTATTCTCAATTAAACAAATTTTCTTTAGTAATTAAAAAATTAATAAGACACAAAAAATTCCTTTTTCGAACTGCAGCAAGTTTTATAAGTTCAATTTCTGAGAAACAAAGTGTCTCTCAGAGTGAAATTTTTTTCTCTAATTTAAGAATAAGAAATAAAGAAAAAAGTTTTCTTCCAGGACTTATAATTGTTGGATCTTATGTAGAACTTTCAACAATACAATTGAATAATTTACTAGAGATGAGTAATTGCAATCCAGTTGAATTAGATGTTTTTGAATTCTTTAAAATTACTTCATCAGATAATAATCAAAATCGAAGGAATTTGTTTAAAAATAAATTTTTGAAAGAAATTAGAATTTCTTTTGAGAAAGGAAAAACTCCTGTATTGTTTACTTCAAGAAAATTTATGTCCTTAGATTCTTCTAAACTATTTAATTTTTATAATTTACTTGCTTGTTTTATTGCTGAATTAGTCGCAGATTTGAAGTATGAAATAGGATATTTGATTTCAAAAGGTGGAATAACAACAAATTTGATTCTTAGTAATGGACTTAATGCAGATTATGTTTATCTTGAAGGACAGATTTTAACAGGCATTTCAGTGGTGACTTACAACCTAAAAAATGGTGAAAACCTTCCTATTGTTACTCATCCTGGAAACATTGGCACTAAAGATTCACTGGTTAATATTTGGAAAGTTTTTGAAAATAAAAATAATTTTTAAAATTAGAAATTTGAGATAATCTCTTCAGCAAAACAGCTGCAGGATAAGGGTTCTACTTTTGGTTCCATTAAGCGTGCTAGATCATAAGTAACTTTTTTTTGCTCTATTGCCTTACTTAAACCCTTAGTAATTAAGTTAGCTGCTTCATCCCAACCAAAATATTCAAGCATCATTACACCACTAAGAATTACTGAGCCTGGATTAATCTTGTTTAAGCCTGCATGTTTTGGCGCGGTACCATGCGTAGCTTCGAAAATTGCTGCATTATCTCCAATATTTGCACCGGGAGCCATACCAAGGCCTCCAACAATTGCAGCAGCAGCATCAGAAACATAGTCTCCATTCAGGTTTAATGTTGCAAGAATTGAATATTCTTGAGGTCTAGTTTGAATTTGTTGAAATATACTATCAGCTATCCGATCATCAACAAGAATTAGTTCTCTCCATTTTCCATCTCCGTGAGAATTTGATATTGATGCAATAACCTCTTTAATTTCTTCGCAAATGAATGCTTTTTTGTTATTTGTAAGCTTGTCAAAACCTGGTTCAATTTTTCGGGCATTATTTTCAATTGTAATTTCTGGATTTTTCTGAATATTATCTAAAATCCAGCTTTCTCTTTCTGTAATGCAATCTTCTCTAAATTCATTTACTGCTAATTCATATCCCCAATCTCTAAATGCACCTTCTGTATATTTCATAATATTCCCTTTATGTACAAGAGTCACATGCCTTTTATCTCCTGATAATCTTTTGGCATGTTCAATAGCTTTTCTAATATGCCTTTGGCTACCAGATTTACTCACTGGTTTTATTCCAATCCCAGACCCCTCTGGAATCGTCCTATTTTTTAAATTTTTACTTTTTGGTATGACAACCTTATTTAAGTGATTAATTAATTCAAGACAATTATTATCCTCCGCTTCCCATTCAATTCCCATGTAGATATCCTCAGTATTTTCTCTATAAACAATAACGTCTAAATTTTGGGGATTTTTGTGAGGGCTTGGAGTTCCTGAATAATATTTACATGGTCTAACACAGCTATATAAATCAAAGATTTGTCTTAATGCAACATTAAGAGATCTAATACCTCCACCGATGGGAGTCGTTAAAGGACCTTTGATGGCTACACCAAAGTATTTGATTGCTTCAATAGTATCTTGGGGAAGATAGTTATATGTTCCATAAAGTTCACAAGCTTCATCGCCTGCATATACTTTAAACCAATTAATTTTTCTTTCATCTCCATAGCTTTTTTTAATCGCTGAATCAAGAACTATTTGAGTGGCAGGCCAAATATCAACTCCAGTACCATCACCTCTAATAAACGGGACAATTGGATTATTAGGAACATTAGGTTTGCCTTGATTAAAAGTTATTATCTCGCCTTCATTAGGTAATGTTAATTTTTCAAATTTTGGCATAGCATTGAATTAATAAAAGATAACTCTTTGAGGTTCCTCGTATTGTAATTTGCGATGAGTTATTTCCTTTAAAACCTAGAAATTTATTATCCAAATGTGAATAGAGAATGCTTTATTAATCAGCATTTCAACATCTTTATTAAAAGAAAAAGTAGTTAATAAGCAAGTTAAAGCAAATTATGTCATTTTCAAAAAAATACTCAGCTACTTATGAATGCGAGTTCAAATGTAAGTAATGTTGAAATAGCTAATAAAATTGCTTCTACTGCCGCTTTGTTTCGGAAATATTTTCCAGATGCAAGCGTGAACTTTAGCCCCTGGGACAATTCAAATAATGAATCAATGCAAGATACTATTGATTTTGCGTTCCATTTCCCTGGTTGGAGCCCTCTTATTGAATGTAGAGCAATACTCTTACAATTAAGAATTAAAAATGATAATAATGACAGAGTCCCGAAATTGTTGGGAATCATAATGCGAGGTATGATTGTTCCATCCGAAAGATGGAGAGTGGCTACCATCGGTGATTGGGAAATGACTGGCACTCATCTACCGCAAAAGGAACAAAAAGATAACCTTTTTTTGGTTTGTAAAGAACTTTATAAACTATTCTCTACAACATCCGCTGGTAACAAAAATTAGCTGTTTTATGTATTTTCCTTGTAGATTAAATACACATACAAAAATAATTCAAAATATATGGCAGTCGCTCTTGCAGGACAATTAAGAGAGGGGACAAAAAAATCCCACACTATGGCAGAAAATACTGGCTTTGTGGCTTGTTTTTTAAAAGGAGTTGTTGAAAAAAAATCTTATAGAAAATTAATTAGTGATTTATATTTTGTTTATGAAGCTATGGAAGAAGAAATTGAAAGACTGGTCAATGAGGAACATCCCGTAATAAAACCTATAGGTTTTAAATCATTATTCAGGAAACAAACTCTTGTAAATGATCTAAAATTTTATTTTGGTGAAAACTGGAAGAATGAAATTAATATTTCTCACTCAGCAAAAGAATATGTTGAAAGAATCCGAGATGTCGCAAAAAATTCACCAGAGCTATTGGTTGGTCACCACTACACTCGCTATATAGGAGATTTATCTGGGGGGCAAATTTTGAAAAGGATCGCAAAAAAAGCATTAAATTTGCAGGGAAATGATGGTTTAAATTTTTATGAGTTTGAATTAATTTCTGATGAAAAAAAATTCAAGGAAGAATATTCCCTTACTTTGAATCAACTTCCAATAAATCAGAAGACTGCTGATCAAATTATTGATGAAGCTAATCAAGCTTTTACTTACAATATGAAAATGTTTAAGGAGCTTGAAGGAAACTTGATTGCTGTTTTAGGCAAGATTGTATTTAATTACATTACAAAAAAAGTCAGGAAAGGAAGCACCGAAACCTAGTAATTTATGTTTGATTCATTAGTTGATTTCCTTAAAACCAATATTGATGAATTAAATGGTCATGAAATACAAATATCTAGCGAATTCAAAGAACATCACAATGAAGACTCAAATTATGTTATTAAAAATTGGCTTTTTTCATCTCCCCAATGTAGAAAGTGGCGAATAACAAGATTAGATGGTGGCAAAAAACTACAAGTTTTTAATACAGTCGCATATCCAAGTTTTGATAGTGAAATGCCTATTTTAGGAGCCGATATTTTATGGTTTGGAACTTCTCAAAAGTTCTTAGCAATACTTGATTATCAACCTTTAATTCAAGAAGGCAAGTATCTTGAAAAATATTGTTCCAGTTTAGGTAGCATCAAGAAGAAATATTCTGAATTTGATAATAATAAAATGAAGAATATATATGATTCAAAAAAGTATTTTTCCCCATGGGTGATTATATGTAGAGGAAATAAATTAAATCTTGATAGAGATTTAAATAATATATTCCATTCATTTGTAAATAACTATTTGAACATTTATAAATCAAATCCTGCTAATCAATTTTTAAATGCAGAAGAAATAAAGATTAATCAAATTAAATATGATAAGTACAGTTTTGAAAAAGACCCTGCTCACAAATTGTTTAAATCTTTTTTTGGAGAAAAATGGACAAAAAAATTTATCAATAAATTTCTTTTTACATTAAATAATGAGATAATTAATTGAATGTTAATCCAAGATACTATTTTTTACAGGCCAGATTGGAGATGGCATAATTTTCTAAAATATTTAACTAATAATTTAATTAAATATAATTGTTTAGAAAAAATAATACCCTCGGAATATTCTTATAAAGATTCAACTTATGGTTCAAAAAAATCAAAAAAAAATGTGAATCTCTCTACTTGGGGTGTAACGCATAAAAAAAGAATTCAATTCGCAAGAGCAGTGTGTATAAATAGTCCAAATTATTCTGTTTTAAATTTTTTAATAATTCCTAGTACTATTTATAATATCCCATTTTTTGGAGTAGATTTTGTTTCTCTCCCTAATAGTCATCTATTAGTATTAGATTTTCAGCCTTCATTAAAAATACAAAATCAATACAATAATGAGTTATTAGAAAAATTAATAAAACTCAAAAATCATTGTCATGCCTCACTCCCATTAGCTGAAAAAATGTCTGCTGATGTATCTAGATTTTTTTCTCCAGGAGTAATTTGGTCAAAATTACCTAAGGAAGAAAAAAGTGATTTTTTAATTGCTAATGAGCTTTATATCTCATTTAAGGAATATCTTGATTTGTATTTGGAAATTCTTTTCGAGAGCAAAGAAGTCAATATTGAACTGCAAAAAGAATTAATAAATGGTCAAAATGATTATCTGAATTATAGAAGAGATAACGATCCAGCGAGGCCAATGTTGTCGAGTTTGTTTGGTAAAGAATTTACTGAATCTTTAATTAAAGAAGTTTTATTTACTACCTAAAAGTCTTATAATTTATGGAAATTTGAAATCATATGAAAAAAATTTCTGTTCTTTTTGTATGTTTGGGAAATATTTGTAGGTCTCCTGCAGCAGAAGCTATCTTTATAAGTCTAATTGAAAAGAAGGGCTTAACCGATGGCTTTATTGTAGATTCTGCTGGAACTGGGAGTTGGCATATTGGGAAAAAAGCTGACTCTAGGATGAGAATTGCGGCAGAAAGAAGAGATATAAATATCTTAAGTAGGGCTCGTCAAATTACCAACAAAGATTTTGATGAATTTAACTACATTCTTGCGATGGATGATTCAAATTTTAGAAATATTCAAGATCTTAAAAATAGAACTGCTTCAGCTGGTTTTGCATCAATTAAAAAAATACAAGATTTTAGATTAGTTTTTAATGAGCAAGAAGTTCCTGACCCATATTTTGGAGGTGATGAGGGCTTCGATTATGTCCTTGATATTTTAGAAGACTCTGTAAACGGTTTTTTGGAAAGTATTTCTTGAAGTTATTTGATCTCAGTCTCTTTAGGAATCTTGTCATTATAAAGATCAATAATTTTATCAACCACCTCATTAATTGTGTATCCATCTGTAATAATTTCTATTGCGTCATTCGCTTTTATTAGAGGTGAAATTTCCCTATTGGAATCTTCAAAATCTCTTTTCTTTATAAGTTCTTTTAATGTATTAAGGTCTATTTCTTGTAAGTCTTTACTATTTTTATCAGATTTTCTTCTTTTTGCTCTTTCATCAATGCTAGCAGTTAAAAATATTTTAAGTTCTGCATGAGGAAAAACAGTAGTTCCTATATCTCTTCCCTCAGCTACAAGTCCGCCTGATTCTCCAATTTTTCTTTGTTCTTCTACTAAGAATTTTCTTACTTCTTTTATTGAGGAAATTTTAGAAACTATGGAACTTATCATTTGCGACCTAATTTCTTCAGTAACACAGTAATTATTAACATAAACATCCTGATGTAAATTTGTATTTGACTTGAAAACAATAGATATATCTTTAAAAATATTCTGTAATTTTTTTTCTTTTTTATAATCAATATTTTCTTTAAGTATAAGCCAACTCAATGCCCTATACATTGCGCCAGTATCTAAATATAGAAGTTTAAGTTTCTTCGCTATTAACTTTGTTACAGTACTTTTACCTGAACCTGCAGGGCCATCAATTGCAATAATCGGCTTTCTTTTCATTAGGAAAACGTGATCAATTAATCTTGTCTCTCCACATCTTATCGCACCAGCTAGTAACGAAATATTATCCTCAAGTCTCGCTTTTTGGAGTGTATGAGGGTGTAAGTGTTCTAAATATTCGATTGAAATTTTTTTTGCTGATAACTTTTTAATTATTTCGTTTAAATTGATATTTTTTTCTTTTTGAAAATTTTTTTTTGCTTCTAATAACTCACTTGAAAAAAACCTAATCAATTTCCTTTCGTTTTTTGATAAATGTACATTACGTGAACTTAAAGGAATTCCATCAAAATCTCTTTGTGTAGGAATAGATTTAATAGCAACATTTAATTTCTCTTTTAGGACAAGATTTTTTAAAATTAAAAGTTGTTGCCAATCTTTTTCTCCTAAGTAAAGATTTTTAGGCTTGATAAGATTAAGTAATCTATAAACTACAGTACAAACGCCATCAAAATGTCCAATTCGATTTAATCCACATAATGCAGAAGATAATTCTATTGGAGCTTTTAGGAATTTAATATTTTTATTATTTGGTGGAAATATATCTTCATTACTTGGGATGAAGATGGCATCCGCGCCATTTGAAAAGGAGATTTTTATATCATTATCAATTGTTTTAGGGTAATTCTCTAAGTCTAACTTGTTATCGAATTGAAGTGGATTAATAAAAATACTTACTAAATTAACATTAGAATTGTCATTTTTTGCTGTTGATATTAATTTTATATGTCCATTATGAAGATTACCCATTGTTGGAATAAAGTTAATTTCACTATCAATATTTCTCCTCCAATTTTCTATTTCTTCAGTTTTTCTTATTATTACTTTCTTCACTTTGTTTTTAAAAAATAAATCTATTTGATAAATAATTACTGGACAAAAGCAATCTTAGGAGGAATATCTATATAGGGAGAGTCTATCATTTTTATTTCATGGATTACAAAACATCAGGTGTTGATATAGAAGCTGGACGAGAATTTGTTTCCGAAATTAAACAGGCAGTTGAAGGAACTCATACATCTAATGTGATTGAGGGTATTGGCGGGTTCGGAGGCTTATTTAGAATTCCTATCGATAGTTTTAAAAAACCAGTTCTTGTTTCAGGAACTGATGGTGTTGGAACAAAATTAGAATTAGCCCAAAGTAAAAACTTTCACTTTGAGGTTGGTATTGATTTAGTTGCTATGTGCATGAACGATATCATTACTAGTGGTGCAAAACCGTTATTTTTTCTAGATTATATTGCTACTGGTAAGCTTGATAAGAAACAATTATTGAGGGTTGTTCAGGGAATATCACATGGCTGCGGAGAAAATAACTGTTCATTATTAGGCGGGGAAACTGCTGAAATGCCAGGATTTTATTCAAAAAATAAGTATGATCTTGCAGGTTTTTGTGTTGGAATAGTCGATGAGGATAAGCTTATTAATGGTAAAACAGTCTCTGAAAATGACTTAATAATTGCTTTAAAAAGTAATGGAGTCCATAGTAATGGCTTTAGTTTAGTAAGAAAAATTATCCAAAACAATAATCAAATAGAAAAGGAATTTGAAAAAGTTTCTCACTTAAGTTTTTATGATGAGTTATTAAAACCTACAAAAATTTATAATAATGTGATTAACCAAATGTTAACTGAAAATATAGAAATTAAAGCAATGTCTCATATAACTGGAGGAGGAATTCCAGAAAATTTACCAAGATGTATTCCTTCTGAGTTTATTCCCTATATCAATACCAGTTCTTGGGAAATACCTATTTTATTTAAATTCCTTAAAGACAAAGGATCTATTCCTGAAAAAGATTTTTGGAATACTTTCAATCTTGGAGTTGGATTTTGTTTAATTATTGATAAAAAATTTAAGGACGCGATATTAAGTATCTGTGAAGATTATGATATAGATAGCTGGGAAATTGGAAAGATAGTTCGAAAAAATAATTCAACAATTAGTAAATTTTTGCCAGAAATTTTAACTTAAAATTTTTTATCTTTTTTAAATGAGTTTTAAAAAATTATTTTTTATACCCAAATGAAAAAGTTAGGTGTAATATAATAAAATTACCGCCGAATTATATCGGAAGTTTAAGTATTAAGATTTAACCTTTATTCAATGCCCTTTGCAAATAATCAAAGAATTACACGTAGACGTAGTTCAGCTGGCCCTACACCTCCAAAAAGACCAATAGGTAATAATTCTGAATCAAATGGCAGACAGGCTCAAGGCCCAAGACCAACTTTCTTGACACTACGGGATCATGGGAAAGTTTTTGTCGCTGATTTACCTAATTTGTCTGATGGTCAATTAGCGCATATTAGTAAAGAAGCTAATGAAGTTTTGAATAGTTTGGAAAAAAGACTTAGTGATCTTGAAAATGAACCTAATGTTAGTAATCC
>QCBE01000027.1 GCA_003281715.1 Prochlorococcus sp. AG-347-B23 | reverse complement strand
AGAAGCAAGAAGAACTACAGAAGCAAGCTTTGATTGATGAACCTAAATTAGGAGAATTTGATGATAACTTTACTTGGTCTGCAATGGTATTGGCTGCTCAAGGAAAAAAAATAAATCAAATTTCGATAGATGATATTGATTGGTTAACCAAATTAAGAAGAGGACTAGAAGAGACACGAAAAGGCTTTGTTACTGAATTATTGGAAAAATTGGGAGATGATCCTCTTACTCCTGAATCCCTAGATGATTTAGAGACACTATTAATAAGAGCTGATGTTGGCATTGATTCAACTGATAAAGTTATAAGTTCACTAAGAAAAAAATTAAATGAAGAAGTAGTCGGCGGAGAAGCAGGAATTAAATTTTTAAAGAAAGAATTAAAATTAATTATCGATAAACCAATAAAAAATTCAGGTATTGATATCTTAGTACCTCAAAAGGGCAAGTTAAATGTCTGGCTATTAGTAGGAGTAAACGGCGTTGGCAAAACAACCACATTAGGAAAATTAGCATATTTGTCATCTAGGAGTAATTACAAAACCTTGATAGCTGCCGCTGATACTTTTAGAGCTGCTGCAGTAGAACAACTTAAAGTATGGGGTGAGAGGAGTAAAGTTGATGTGATATCTAATCAATCCAAAAATGCTGATCCAGCAGCTGTAGTTTTTGATGCAATCAATTCTGCAAAAAAAAGAAATGTTGATTTATTGTTAGTGGATACTGCAGGTAGATTGCAAACAAAAAATAATTTAATGGATGAATTAGCAAAAATAAAAAAAATTATTGATAAAAAAGTACCAGATGCAATTGTTGAGTCATTATTAGTTTTAGATGCAAGTCAGGGTCAAAATGGCTTAAAGCAAGCAAAAAGTTTTGCAAAATCAGCAAATTTAAGTGGAGCAATTATTACTAAATTAGATGGAACTTCAAGAGGAGGTGTTTCTTTAGCTATCTCAGAAGAAGTTAACTTGCCTATAAGATTTATTGGGGCTGGAGAAAGTATAAAAGATTTAAGACCTTTTAATAGTTATGAATTCGTGGAGGCTTTGCTTGCCGATAAATAAAAATTTAATTAAATTTTTTTAAAAATCTAAATTAAATGTTAAAACATATTTATCTATTAGATTTGTTGTGACAAATAATCGAAAAGAAATTTTGTTTTCAAACAAATTTATCCAAAAATATTTAGATGATGAATCTACTGTATTATCAAAAAAAGAATACAAATTTGCTGAAATTGCATCCTCATTAGCATATTGTTTAAAATCTTTTTCCAATATAGATAAATTATTAGACTATATATGTTTAATTTGTAAACATATTTTTAATCAAAAAATAATAATAATTATTCCATTAAATTATAAGGGTGAAATATGGATTGAAAACGTAAAAATCTCTGCTAGTGATGAATGTTTTAAAATTCAAGAAGGCATTCATAGTTTTTTGAATAAATTTAATTTTTCTAAAAACTTTAAAATAAAAGAGATTCATACTTTTGAAAATGCCTTAAAAAATAATTACAAAGAATATAAAATAGAAACGGATAAAATACTATCCAGAGGGAAATGCAGAGGATTTATTTATATTTTTAGCAAAGAATTAGACGGTGATTGCATTACTGATGAATCTAATTTTAATTTTATTAAAAATTGTCTCGCCGTTGGATTAGAAAATTACTTTTTGATAAAAATAAATAAAAAGCATGAGAATGTTGATAGAGAAATTTCTACTGGAGCTGAAATACAATCAAAATTACTTCCAGAGCATTGTCCAATTATTTATGGTGTAGATCTCGCTGCACATTGCAGACCGGCCCTTCAGTTAGGCGGAGATTACTATGATTTTATGTGCTTAAAAACGAATATCTCAGAAAAAAGAAAAGAAAAAGCTAGATGGGCTTTAGTAATTGGCGATGTTATGGGTAAAGGGATTCCTGCCGGTCTTCTGATGACTATGCTAAGAGGAATGTTACGTGCAGAGGTTCTTACAGGTCTACCTCCAGATAGAATTTTGCATGATTTGAATCAACTAGCAATTAATGATTTAGATCAATCACACAGATTTGTTACTTTATTTTATTCAGATTATGACCCGAGAACTAGGAAATTGAGATTTGCTAATGCAGCCCATAATCCTCCTTTACTTTGGAAAAGTTCAGATCAGAAAATTATAAAATTAGATGCAGAAGGTTTAGTTCTTGGATTACAAAAAGATGCTGAATATCGATGTGGAGAAATTAAGCTTAATGAGAAAGATTTGATACTCTATTACACTGATGGAGTAATCGATACATCTAATTCTTTGGGTGAAAGATTTGATGAGGAAAGATTAATTAAAATATTTACAAAATTATGCAAGCAATCAAATACATCTCAAGAGATTTTAAATAAAATATTTAAAAAATTAGATGACTTTACTGGACAAAATAGACATCTAGAAGATGATGCATCTATGGTTATTTTTCAGCTGCAATAGATATTTTTTGTCACCTATATAAAAAAATGCTTTATTAGGGATATAAAGTTACTAATCGATATGGCAAAAGTTTGGAGTAAAAGATTTGATAATACACTAAATCCTTTCATTGAAAAATTTAATGCTTCAATTGGTTTTGATAGGAAGCTAATTTTAGAAGATTTAGATTGCTCTATAGCTCATGCAAAAATGCTGGGTAAAACTAAAGTTTTATCCTCTACTGAAACTTTGCAGATTATTAATGGTCTAAAGACTATAAAACTTGAGTATTTGGAGGGTAAATTTTTCCCTAATCCCCCTTCTGAGGATATTCATTATTGTATTGAAGAAAAACTAATTAGTTTGATTGGTGAAGCTGGTAAAAAATTACATACAGGTAGAAGTAGAAATGATCAAGTTGGTACAGATATAAGATTGTGGCTAAGGAAAGAGATTGACAATCTTGAAATTTTATTAACTGATTTGCAAAAATCTTTTTTTTATCTTGCTAAATCTAATATTTATACCCTAATTCCTGGATATACCCATATGCAAAGAGCACAACCATTATCTTTAGCTCATCATTTATTGGCTTATTTAGAAATGTTTCAAAGAGACCGTGAAAGGTTTAAAGAAGTAAGATCAAGAGTTAATACTTCCCCATTAGGAGCTGCAGCATTAGCTGGTACAAAAATAAAAATAGATAGAAACTTTACTGCTGCAGAGTTGGGTTTTGAAAATATCTATAAAAATAGTGTTGATGCTGTAAGTGATAGAGATTTTTGTATAGAGTTTGTTTCTGCATCTGCTATAGCAATGTCTCATTTGAGTAAGATATCTGAAGAAATAATTTTATGGGTAACTGATGAATTTTCTTTTGCAAAATTAACTGACAAATGTGCTACTGGAAGTAGCTTAATGCCTCAGAAAAAAAATCCAGATGTTCCAGAATTGATAAGAGGTAAAACAGGGAGAGTGTATGGACATCTTCAAGCTTTGTTAACCATGGTTAAAGGAGTACCACTTGCATATAATAAGGATTTTCAAGAGGATAAAGAGCCAATTTTTGATACTGCAGATACAATATCTTCTTGCATTAAAGCCTTGACCATCTTAATTAGTGAAGGAATAGAATTTAATATAGAAAATTTGTCTTATTCGGTAGAAAATGATTTTTCTAATGCTACTGATTTGGCAGATTACTTGGTTGGGAAAAACGTTCCCTTTAGGACCGCTTATCAAGTTGTAGGTGAAATTGTTAAGTATTGCTCAGAAAGAAAAATTTTATTTAAACATCTTAAAATTGATGAATTTAAAAGATTTCATCCCGACTTTAATCAAGATGTTTTTTTGGATCTCCAACCCCATAATGTTGTTAAGGCAAGAACAAGTGAGGGTGGAACAGGCTTTACCCAAGTAGAAAAAGAGGTAAATAATTGGGAAAAAAAATTGTTACTCTAAAACTCAACTATTTTTCTACAACAAGGGTAGGCTTTGAAGTAGAATAACACTGTAATGTTATAAAGCTACTTTTTGTGGTTTTTAATTAGGTAAATTTTCTTTGATTAGTTTAAAGTGAGTATTTTTGTTGGCAATTTGCCTTTCCGTGCAGAACGTGAAGATGTTTCACAATTGTTTGCCCCCTTTGGTGAGGTTGTAAATTGTTCTCTTCCCCTTGAAAGAGATACTGGAAGAAAAAGAGGATTTGCATTCGTTGAGATGGCAGATGAATCAATTGAGTCAGCAGCTATTGAAGGCCTGCAAGGTAAAGAGCTTATGGGAAGGCCATTAAGAATTAATAAAGCAGAGCCAAGGGGTTCCGGAGGATCTCGTAGGGGAGGAAGAGGCGGTTATGGCGGCGGTAATAATGGTGGTGGTTATGGCGGCGGTAATAATGGTGGTGGTTATGGCGGCGGTTATGGCGGCGGTAATTATGAACCTAATTCTTTTAACAGTAAAACTTCTGGAGCAGAAGGTTGGGAAGATAGAAGTTATGGAAATTCTTCTGAAAATTCTGAATATGAAAATGGCAGAAGTAGGAGGAAAAGAGGAGTTTCCAATCAGAACAATGCATCAAATGATGAAAATTAGTAACCCATTTCTACAAGTCTAGTCGTTGTTTTAAGTAGATAGTCAATATCTAATTCCTTTTTTAAAGATTTAATTGAAATTTTATTTCTCCAAATCTTTGCTTTTGGAATACCCTCAACTAAATTTATAAGATGTTTACAAATATCCCAAGAGTTTCCTCCATTCTTTAAATGTTCTTCTATGTATGGAATTAAAGAGAATATAATATCCGAAGCAGACTTTGGTTTTTTATTGATTCCATAAACTTTTTTATCAATTTCAGACCATCTTAAAGGGTGTTTATATGCTGATCGTCCAATCATGACACCATCAAAATCATTTAGGGCTTCTAATGATTCATCGATATTCGTGAAACCGCCATTGATTTCTATTAATAATTCTGGATTAAATTTTTTTAATTTTTTTACAACATTGTACTTAAGAGGCGGAATAGTCCTGTTTTGTTTTGGATTTAGACCTTTTAATATGGCTTTCCTTGCATGAACTGTAAATCTGTCTGCACCAGCATTTGCGATGTACCTTACAAAATTATTTAAGTTAATGAAACTATCATCGTTGTCTACACCGATTCTGTGCTTAATCGTAACCGGTAAGTTGCAGTTATTTTTTAAGGACTCTATACATTTTGCAACTTTTACAGGATCTTTCATAAGTGAGGCGCCAAAATTGCCAGAACAGACTCTTGGGCTCGGACAACCAACATTAAAGTTGATTTCGTCATACCCCCAATCTTGGGCCATTTTTGCAACCTCTTTAAGAATTTTAGGATCGTCACCACCAAATTGAATCGATATCGGGTGTTCTTCATTATTAAAATCCAGAAAATTTTCTTTTTTATTTGTATAAGTTAAACTCTGGGCCACAATCATTTCTGTATACAAAAGAGCTTTAGAGCTTATTTTTCTCATTATCATTCTGAAATGTTTATCAGTACAATCCATCATTGGAGCAATACTTAATTTATGAATATTTTTCATAGAATTAGGTTGATTAAAACTCATTACTTTTTTTGCGATTTAAATATATGAATCAATTTCTAACAAGAAGGTCCTTTATTCTAATTCCTATTATGTCAATCTTAAAAATAATCTTTAAGCCTATGCAAGTTTTAGCTTCTTCGCTTGCCTCTAAAGAGGAGTGGAATTTATCAAAAGAAGAATGGAAATCCAGGCTAAGTCCAGAATCCTATTATATTTTGAGGGAGGAAGGCACTGAAAGAGCTTTCAGTAGCCCACTAAATAATGAGAAAAGAAAAGGGGTTTTTCACTGCGCAGGATGTGATTTACCTCTTTTTCTCTCAGAGAAAAAGTTTGATAGCGGCACTGGATGGCCAAGTTTTTGGGATCCAATTCAAGGATCAGTTGCAACAAAGGTTGATTTTAAGTTGATTGTTCCAAGAACCGAATATCACTGCTCTAGATGCGGAGGTCACCAAGGACATGTTTTTAATGATGGGCCACTTCCTACAGGCAAAAGATACTGTAATAACGGATTAGCATTAAGATTTGTTCCTGAGTAAAAATTTGTGCGGCCTTCCGTAACTTGTTTTGTGCATCACTTTATTGGAAAATAGTCTTATTAAATTTTTAGAAAAATGATTGAAAATCAATCAGAAAATATTGATATTAAAGAAAATGTTGATCCAAATCAGGATAATGCCCCTGAGGATAATTCATCTGCTGAAGATAAAATAATCGAAAATGATGAATTGTCTTCAGAAAAAACAGAAGAAATCAATACCGAAGAATTAAAAAATAGTATCTCCAATAATGATGCAAGGTTAGAACAGTTAGAAAAAGAGCATGAAACATTAAAAAATCAATATGTAAGAATTTCAGCAGATTTTGATAATTTTAGAAAAAGGCAGTCTAGAGATCAGGATGATTTAAAAGTCCAACTTGTTTCTAAAACTTTAACTGCAATACTCCCAATCGTTGATAATTTTGAAAGAGCAAGACAACAACTAAAACCAGAAAGTGAAGAAGCTCAAGCCCTTCATAGAAGTTATCAAGGTTTGTATAAACAATTAGTAGAAGTTTTAAAACAACAAGGAGTTGCCCCGATGAGAGTTGTTGGTCAGCAATTTGATCCAAATTTGCATGAAGCTGTATTAAGAGAGCCGAGTGAAGAGTTTAAAGAAGATTTTATTATAGAAGAATTACAGAGAGGATATCATTTAGAGGGAAAGGTTTTGAGACATGCTTTGGTTAAAGTTTCCATGGGGCCAGGTAAACAAAATTCACAAGAGGAAGTAGAAAAGGATACAGTTGAAGAGAGTATTGATTCAGAGGAAAATACTTCTGAAGATGTATAAATTCCAAATTTTTACTTGAGCGTTGTTTAATGGCTGATTTTTATCAAATACTTGGAGTTTCAAGAGATGCTGATGCTGATACCTTAAAAAGGGCTTATAGAAAATTAGCAAGACAATATCATCCTGACGTTAATAAAGAACCTGGTGCTGAAGATAAATTTAAAGAAATTGGCAAGGCTTATGAAGCATTAGCTGATCCTGAAACTAGAGCTAGATATGATCAGTTTGGAGAGGCTGGTCTTGGAGGTGCAGCTGGAATGCCTGATATGGGCGATATGGGTGGGTTTGCAGATTTATTTGAAACCTTTTTTAATGGCTTTGGAGGTCAAACTCCACAGGGAGGAAGAACTCAAAGAAGAGGTCCTCAACAAGGAGATGATTTAAGATATGACCTTAATGTTGACTTTAAAGATGCAATATTTGGCCAACAAAGAGAAATTACAATTCCTCATCTTGAGACATGTGAAGTTTGTCGGGGAACGGGTGCTAAACCAGGAACCGGACCAAAAACTTGCACAACTTGTGGAGGAAGTGGACAAGTTAGAAGAGCTACAAGAACACCATTTGGCAATTTCACACAGGTAGCTGAATGTCCTTCATGTAATGGAACTGGTCAAATAATCTCAGATCCATGTACAAGTTGTGGTGGTAATGGAGTAAAGCAAGTCAGAAAAAAATTACGAATTAATATTCCTGCAGGAGTTGATACTGGTACTAAATTAAGAGTTTCTGGAGAGGGAAATGTTGGTTTGAAAGGAGGCCCACCTGGAGATCTTTATGTTTTTATCAAGGTGAAGAATGATTCGAAATTAAAAAGAGATGGTGTGACTATTTACTCAGAAATAGTTGTGAGTTATTTACAGGCAATTTTAGGTGATACTGTTGAAATTACTACAGTTGATGGCAAAGTTAATTTAAAAATTCCAAGTGGTACGCAACCAAATACAACTCTTTCACTTGAGAATAAAGGGGTACCTAGACTTGGTAATCCAGTTGCCAGAGGAAATCATGAAGTTCTAGTAAAGGTAAAATTGCCAACTCGTATAACTGATGAAGAGCGAAATCTTTTAGAGGATTTAGCTTCTCAGTATTCAGATAAAAATATCAATTCCAGTAGTGGACTGTTTAGTAAATTATTTGGTAAAGAATCTTAATGACTTCTTTAAAGTATTTGGATCTGAAATCTGTTCCATGTCCTTTAAATGTCGTCAAGATAAAATTGGCTCTAGAGAAGTTATCCAAAAATGAACAACTTATTGTTGAATTAGATAAAGGTGAACCAGAAGAAATGGTATTAAAAAATTTAAAAGAGATGGGATGTTTGTATGAACAAATCAATGAACATCAAAAATGTTTAAAAATAAAAATTCTGAATGAAAACTAATAGTAAAAATTTAGGTTTAGTTACGAAAAAATTTAATGAATTTTTCTTTGTTGATCTAAAAAATAAAGAAAACTTTGGAAATAGCGAAAGATTTTTATGTAAGGTAAGAAAGTCTGTAAATTTCAAAGATCAATTTATTTATGTTGGAGATGAAGTAGAAATTGATAATATTGATTTAACAAACAAACGGGCAGTAATAGCAAGTCTAAAAAAAAGACAAAATTTATTAAATAGACCATCAGTTGCAAATATTTCTAACATTTATATTATTTTCTCAGTTGAAGAGCCAAAGTTAAATTTATCGCAAGTGAATAGGTTTTTGATATCAGCAGAATCTATGGGGGTAGAAGTCTCATTAGTTTTGACAAAGTGTGATTTAATATCAGACAAAAAACAGATTTTTCTGCTTGATAAATTTAAGAAATGGGGTTATCAAGCAATTATTTTAAATTTACATAAATCTGATCACTTTGAAGATTTATTAGCTCAGTTAAAGAAAAAAAAGTGTTCGATTTTTATGGGCCCATCCGGTGTTGGTAAAACTACTTTGCTTAACAAGATAATTCCAGGTCTTAAAAATATTACTGCTCCAGTTTCCAATAAAATTAAAAGAGGGAAAAACACTACTCGAAATGTTGAGTTATTTTCAATATCTAATCAAAGTTATATTGTTGATACACCAGGTTTTAATATGCAACCTCTAGAGGTTGATATAAAGTTTATACCATATCTTTATTCGGAAATATATAAACAAGTAGTCGATGAAGGAATTAGGTGTAAATTTAGGGATTGCTTACATTTGAATGATGAGGGCTGTAATTTAAATAAATCTTTTGAAAGATATTCTTTTTATAAAGAAATGATCGAGTCCTCTAAGAGTCACTATTATCAAAACCCGGAAGATTAAGATTTAATCCACCAGTTAAATCATTCATTCTTTCTTTCATAGTGGTAGTAGATAATTCATGAGCTTTTTGAATGGCTTGCAATATGTTTTGCTCAATTTTTTCTTTATCTGAATTTAAAATATTTTCTTGCACTTCTACCTTTAAAGGAACTTGGTTCCCACTTATCCAGACTTTTACCATTTCATCATCACTTATCCCCTCAATCTCCATATTTTCAAGTTCATCTTGTAATTTTTGAGCATCTTGTTGTATTTGTTTAGCTTTTTTAAAAGCTTCTGTAAGTTGTCCAAAGTTAGGAAGTCCAAAACCCGCCATTTTAAAAAAAGTTTCTTTAATTAGGATAGTCAAAACCAATCATTCTTACTTCCGGATGCAGATAAATTCCTTTTTTTTGTAGTACTTTTTGTTGAATTACAGTTATTAATTCATAAATATCTCTTGAACTTGCTGAAGAATTATTAATTATAAAATTTGAATGCATTGTAGAAATTTCTGCTCCCCCAATTTTGAATCCTTTTAAACCCATATCATCAATTAATTTCGCTGCATAATTATTTTCAGGATTTTTAAAAACACTACCAAAACTTGGTAGATGATATGGTTGCGTTTCCGTTTTTAATTTAAGGTTATTTTTGGTTGTTTGAATTAATTGTTTGAGATTTCCATTAGGTTCAAAATGTAGCTTTGCACTAATAATTGTTAGATCATTACTTTGAAAAGAGCTAAATCTATACTCAAAATTGATATCTTTTTTTTCGATTTGAAGTTCTTCATTAGTTTTATTATTTATAACATTTACGGAAATAAGATTTTTTGCTAGAGATATATTACCTGTACCAGCATTCATATAAATTGCCCCTCCTAATGTTCCTGGAATTCCTACAGCCCATTCACCTCCTTGCAACCCATTTTTAGCTAGAGCATTAGATAATGTTGGAAGCATAACCCCTGCTTCGGCTTCAACAATTCCTGTGTAGGGCTCTATTTTTAATGATTTCAATTTTTTTGTACAAACAACTAAGCCTTTTATGAAAATATTATTTATTAAAAGATTTGAACCTGCGCCAATTATTTGACATCTTTGTTTGTTTAAATTAGCCCATTTTATTAGACATGAAAATTCTTCAATGCTTCTTGGCTCAGCAAAATATTCAGCTACTCCTCCCACTTTTATAGTTGTATAACTACTTAAATTACAGTTTTCAGAAAAAATTTTTTTATTCATAAATTATTCATTTATTTTAACTGTTTTTTTATTCAAAATTGACCAGAAATTATGACAATCACCAGCTCCCATGTTCAAAATTAAATCCCCTTTTTGAGTTAATTCGTAAAAATTCTTTGTAACTTCATAGTAATTATTAATGTAACTAACATTTTTATTTTTTTTATAAATCAGATCAGTGATAATTTTCGAAGTAATTTTATCTTCGTTTCCTTCTCCTGCTCCATAAATACTGGTTACATAAATTACATCTGCTTTTGATAATTCTTCAGCAAATTCTTTAGTAAATTGCTTTACTCGAGAGTATCTATGAGGCTGAAATATAGCTATTAATCTACTTTTTTGACATTCATTATTATGTTTTTGCTGAATCAATAATCTTCCTAATTTAATCGTCTCTTTTATTTCGTTTGGGTGATGTGCATAATCATCATATAAACTTCTTTCATCTATTTGGCCTCTGAATTCAAATCTTTTTTTTGGGAGTTTAAGATATTTTATATTTTTCTTAATTTCTATAAAATCTACTCCAATCATTCTTGAAGCTGCTATTGCTGCTGTGATATTAGATAGATTGTGTAATCCCGGAATTGGAATATTTAAACTACTAATAAAATTTCCATTTTCATAATATTTTCCAAATGTATATTTTGAATTAATTTCAGTCGGAATTATTGCATAAGCTACGTTTTTAGACGTAGTGTTTGACCATTGAAAATTAGAATGAAAATTATTTCTTAAGGTTTCACAATCCAAATTAACTAGTAATTTTTTGGAGTTTTTAGCGAAACTTTTAAAAGAAGATATGACTTCACTTAAATTAGAAAAGTGATCGCAGTGATCAAAATCAATGTTATTGATTATTCCGATATCAGACTTATATTTGTTAATTGTCCCATCAGATTCATCAACTTCAGCTACCAAGTATTTTGTATTTTCTAAATGACAATTAGAGTTGTAAATAGGAATTATTCCTCCGGTTATTGAAGAAGAATTACGTGTACATAGTTCAAGTATTGTAGATAAAAATGTACTGGTTGATGTTTTTCCGTGGCTGCCTGCTACCGCCAATGTAGTATAAGTGCGCATTAGCATTGCAAGGATCTCTGAACGATGTTTTATTAATAAATTTTTTTCTCTGCAGTACGAAAATTCTTCATTTTCTGGCTTGATCGCTGAACTTACAACAAAATTAATCAATTTGTTGGTAAATGTTGAAATAACAAATTCAATATTTTGTCCAATTTGCGAAGTAAAGATTACTGCACCTAATTCTTCTAATTTTCTAGTTTCATCGTTTTTAACTAAATCAGATCCGGAAACTGAACAACCTTTTTTAAGTAAACCTATTGCTAATGCTGACATCCCAATACCTCCAATCCCAATGAAATGAAAATGACTCTTTAACAGTAATTTTTTATCCAATGTTTATCTTTTACTTAAATCAAAATAACTTCTAGGTAAAATTTTGCTATTTTTTCTTAAAAAAAAAAGATTTTTTTTCTTGAATTAATACAAAACAAGACTTATTTGCTTAATAAATCAAAAAAACCTTACGTTATTGCACAAAATTCAGTATGATCAGCAACTTAGGTTAATCATTTAGAAATTATTAATTATGACTTTGCGTGTTGCAATTAACGGCTTTGGTAGAATTGGTCGAAACTTTATGCGTTGTTGGCTTAGTAGAGGAGCTTACACCAATATTGAAGTAGTTGGAATTAATGTTACTTCAGATCCTAAAACTAATGCTCACCTATTAAAGTATGACTCAGTCCTAGGTCAACTTGATGGTGTTGATATTCAATATACTGATGATACTTTTGTAATTAATAACAAGACAATTAAATGTTTCTCTGATAGAAACCCAATGAATCTCCCCTGGAAAGATTGGGGTGTTGATTTGGTTATTGAATCTACTGGAGTTTTTAACACAGATGTAGGTGCAAGTAAGCACTTAGAGGTAGGAGCAAAAAAAGTCATCTTAACTGCTCCTGGTAAAGGCGATGGAGTTGGTACTTATGTAGTTGGAGTAAATGCTGATACATATAAACATAAAGATTATGATATTTTGAGTAATGCAAGTTGTACAACTAACTGTTTAGCTCCAGTAGTTAAAGTTTTAGACCAAACTTTTGGGATTAACAAAGGTTTGATGACTACAATTCATAGTTATACAGGGGATCAAAGAATTTTAGATAATAGCCATAGAGATCTAAGAAGGGCTAGAGCCGCTGCTACAAATATTGTTCCTACTTCTACAGGAGCTGCAAAAGCAGTAGCTCTCGTATACCCAGAAATGAAAGGTAAATTAACAGGAATTGCAATGAGAGTTCCAACTCCTAACGTTTCAGCAGTAGATTTTGTTTTTGAATCTTCTAAATCTGTCACAACCGAAGAAGTAAATAATGCTCTTAAGGAAGCATCTTTAGGTTCAATGAAGGGCATTATTAAGTATGGAGATGAACCATTAGTGTCAAGTGATTATGCAGGTACTAATGAATCATCAATAGTAGATAGCGACCTTACTATGTGTATCGGAGATAATCTTGTTAAGGTTCTTGCTTGGTATGACAATGAGTGGGGTTATAGTCAAAGGGTTGTAGATCTAGCAGAGATTGTTGCTAAAAATTGGGAATAATTAAAAGTGCTTGAAAGGTGCATTTTTCAAGGGTTGATTTTTATTTTTAAATTCTATTGATGGTTCACCATTCGCAAAATAGCCAATTTCATTAATATTTTTATCTAGTCTAGTTAAATTAGCTGCCCATTTTTTGGGTAATGAAAAGACTAATTCGTAATCTTCACCTCCAAAAAAGTAATATTCATCCCATTTATCTCCTTTTGGCCAATCTTTATCTCTAGGGATTTTTTCATAGTTTAAAATTGCTTTACACTTGCTGGCGATTGCTAAATCTTGTACGGCTTGATAAAGCCCATCACTGCTATCGGTACATCCTAATTTGTTAATTTTTTTACTGGAACGAGTTTTAAGGAGATTTTTTAGAAAATTTGGATAAACTTTAGGGCGAGAAAAATGTTTTATGGATTTATTGATTAATCTTTCATTAAGAGAAACATTATTATCGAAATTCACTTTACTCTTAATCATGAATCCTAATTTGCTAAGGCCATGAATCCCTGTAGTTAAGATAATTTCGCCTGGTTGACATGCATTTCTTCGTAATTCAAGTTCGCCTTGAACCCCAAATGCTGTTATTGATATAGCTTTTTGATCCCCCTTTGAGCAATCTCCTCCAAGAATTATCCCGCCATATTTTGTTAAAGCTTTATTTATTCCTTTGTACAATTCTTCAACCCAAAACCACTCAGTTTTAGAAGGTAG
>QCBE01000026.1 GCA_003281715.1 Prochlorococcus sp. AG-347-B23 | reverse complement strand
ATAATAACTTTATTATTTCAATACTTGGATCATTTTTTGTAGGTTTTATTACGAGTAAAAGATTAAGTTACTTAAGCGAAAAAATTTTGATAAGTGGTTTTTTTTCATGTTTCACTTCCTTTAGCGGATTTCTATATTTTTTGTATAAAATTTTTAATCAAGGAGATTGGATAAGATTTATAATTTTTTTTAATTTAATCATCATATTAAATCTAGCGATGATGTTATTTGGATGCTTTATCAGTAGAAAAATCAAGTAGTTTTCTTATAATAGTGTTGTTACTTTGAAAAAGGATTATATCTATGAATGAAAATAATCTTGAAACGGTTACATCCTTATCTGCAGATTTAAGTACTCGTAAAAAAATAACTAATCAACTTGAAGAATTGCTCGTCGCGGGAAATTATGATGAGGCAAAGTTACTACTAGAGCCTTCTCAACCTGTTGATATTGCAGATGCTATTGGAAGCCTGCCACTGATATTGCAGGCATTGGCATTTCGATTGTTAAAAAAAAATGAAGCAATTGAGGTTTATGAATATTTAGATCCAATAGTTCAGCAAACTTTATTAGAAAGGCTTCGTTCAGGAGAAGTTTTGGAAATCGTGGAGAAAATGTCTCCTGATGATAGGGTCCAACTCTTTGACGAGTTACCAGCAAAAGTTGTACGAAAATTTTTGTCTGCTCTTAGCCCTGGTGAAAGAAAAGTAACAGCTGAATTGCTTGGGTATGAGCCTGAAACTGCTGGTAGATTAATGACTACTGAATACATTGATCTTAAGGAAATGCAGACAGCAGCCGAGGCTCTATCTTTAGTTAGAAAAAGAGCACCATTTACAGAAACTATTTATAGCTTATATGTCACCGATAAAGAAAGACATTTAACTGGCATTCTCTCTTTGAGAGACCTCGTAACTGCTGATCCTTCCAAGCCAATTGGGGATGTTATGACAAGAGATGTAGTTAATATTTCTACGAATACGAATCAAGAAGAGGTCGCAAGAGCAATACAGAGATACGATTTTTTAGCGCTCCCAGTTGTAGATAAAGAAAAAAGACTAGTTGGGATAGTCACTGTAGACGATTTAATTGATGTAATAGAGCAAGAGGCAACAAGAGATATCTATGCAGCAGGGGCAGTTCAACCAGGAGATGAAGATGATTATTTTCAAAGTAGTTTATTTACCATCGCTAGACGTAGAATTTTGTGGTTGTTAATTTTAGTTTTTGCAAATGGTTTGACGACAAAAGTTATAGCAATGAATGATCAGATTTTAAAAGAAATAGTCTTATTAGCAGCATTTATTCCGCTGCTTATAGGTACTGGTGGAAATGTTGGCGCTCAAAGTTCAACTGTTGTCATTAGAGGTCTAAGCACTCAAAAATTGAAGTCTCTCGGCGCAATTAAAGCAGTTGTTAAAGAAGCAATAACAGGTGCTCTTTTAGGTATTTTGATGATGCTAGTAGTATTCCCTTTCGCATGGTGGCAAGGACAAGGTCCTTTAATAGCCTCTGCAGTAGGAATTAGTCTGATATCCATAACCACTTTAGCGGCTACAACGGGTGCTATTCTCCCTTTATTATTTGACAGAATGAGATTGGATCCAGCATTAATGTCTTCTCCATTCATAACAACTGTCACTGATATTGCAGGTGTATTTATTTATTTAAGTACCGCAAAATGGTTATTAAGCTCTTCGATAGTCTAGATTCACTAGGTATTTATTCTCATTTTTGTAAAAATGTGGATTTTTTTGTTTAACTTTACATTTCTTAATGGTATTGTTTACAAAACAACATTCAACTTTCATGTCTTCTGAAACATTAAGTGAGAATAAATTAGCAATGATATCTAATTTAAAGGCTAGTAATGATGTCGACCTTGTTAGATCTTATTTGAGAGATATAGGTAGGGTACCGCTTTTATCACATGAGCAAGAAATTACTCTTGGCAGGCAAGTCCAAGAATATATGCAGGTCGAAAGAGCAGAGTTAGAAATAATTGAATTAACAGGTGATAAGCCAAGCATTGAGGAATTATCAAACAAATTAAATAATTGATATATGAAGGAAGAAAATGTACTAAAACATCCTAAAAAACTAATAATAAATAATAATAATATGTCGTTAATTAAAAAATTTAATGCTACTAAAATTCCTAAAAAAAAAGATGCTATAAAATTAACTATTGAATTATTTTGAATATCAAAACAAATATTTATTTTGAAATTATTTTGTATGAATATTCTCAGTATTAATCCAAAAGTACTACCAAATAAGATGACAACTATTGAGCTAAAATCCAAAGTTTACATTTTTATCCAGCCTTTTGTAATTTTATTAGGATGATCTAATAATTTATTAGAAGCTAATTCAACCCTAACCCAAATTTCGCTCTCGCTAACTTGCCATTTTCGTAAAACTGATAAAGTTGTGCCAGTGTCAAGAACTAGTAATTCTCTTGCATTAATTTCAGGAAAACAATAAAGAGAAGTAGTTGCACTTAAAATAATTTCTTTTGTATTATTAAAACACTTATTTTGATTTAAACTTTTTTGAATTCCACCAGCAGGTAATGTAATTGGGGCAATTAATGCAAAAGTAATTAAGCAAAAATTCTTTAGAAGATTGTTAATCATATATCTAAACTTGCCATATCTAGATTGCTACTATGAGTTTCAATAAATTCTCTTCTTGGTGCAACTTTATCCCCCATTAATATATTGAAAATTCTATCAGCCTCAAGTGCATCTTCAATTTCAACTTTTTTCATCATTCTAGTTTGAGGATTCATTGTTGTATCCCATAGTTGTTTTGGCATCATCTCACCTAAACCTTTAAATCTTTGAATATTATAATTAGCGTTTTCTGCGAAGCCTTTAATTGTATCTTTTAATTGATTCTCGTTATAACAATATTTGTGATTTTTACCTCTTTCAACTTTATAAAGAGGAGGGCAAGCTATGTAAATAAAACCTCTCTCAACAAGTTCTCTCTGATACCTATAAAAAAATGTAAGCAACAAAGTTCTAATATGAGCTCCATCAACATCGGCATCCGTCATAATCACAACTCTGTGATATCTCAAAGAGCTGACATCAAATTCTTCACCTTTTATTCCTAATCCTAGGGCTGTTATTAATGACTGAATTTCTGTATTTTTATATATTTTAGTATCGTCAGTTTTTTCGATATTAAGTATTTTACCTCTCAGAGGTAAAATAGCCTGAAAATTTCTATCTCTTCCTTGTTTTGCTGAACCTCCAGCAGAATCTCCCTCAACAATATAAATTTCTGATTCCGAGGGGTCTCTTGAACTACAATCGGCTAATTTACCTGGCAAAGTTGAACTTTCAAGAACACTTTTTCTTCTGACTAGTTCTCTAGCTCTTCTCGCAGCTTCTGCTGCATTAAATGATTGAATTGCTTTTTCAAGAATCAAGTCCAAAGTTCCCGGATTGAATTCCATATACTTTATAAGAGCCTCACCAATAAGAGAATCAACTATCCCTCTTACTTCAGTATTCCCTAGTTTTGTTTTTGTTTGTCCTTCAAATTCTGGATCTGGAACTTTAACAGATAAAACTACAGTCAACCCCTCTCTTATATTTTCTCCCGCTAAATTTTTATCAGTATCTTTTCTTTTGCTTCTCTTTTTTGCAAGATTATTAAAAGTTCTTGTTAATACTGTTTTTAATCCTTCAATATGAGTACCTCCATCAATAGTTCTAATATTATTTGCAAAGCCTAAAATATTATCTGAATATACATCTGAACACCATTGCAAAGCTGCTTCTAAATAAACGTTTTCTTTCTGTGAGTCAACATAAATTATCTCAGGGTGAATAGCTTCCTTTTCTGCATTCATGTATTTCACATATTCTTTAATGCCTCCTTGATAAAAGTAAATTTCTTCTTTGAAAGAACCATCTGATAATAAATTTCTCTCATCTCTAAAAACAATTTTTACTCCACCATTAAGATATGCTAATTCTCTTAACCTTGATGAAAGAAGAGAATATTCAAATTCGATTCCTCCAGAAAAAATTGTTTTATCAGGTTTAAAGCAAATAGTTGTTCCTTTTTTAAAAGGTTTTAAAGATTGCTTTTTAGTTTGCAATTCACTCTTTGATAAACCCTTTTCAAATCTTTGAGTAAACTCACTGCCATCCCTATAAACAGTCACATTAACCCATTCGCTTAAAGCATTAACTACCGATATTCCTACTCCATGCAAGCCGCCTGAAACTTTATAACCACCACTTCCAAATTTGCCTCCTGCGTGAAGCACAGTTAGTACAGTTTCTAGGGCACTTTTTCCCGTTCTTGGATGAATATCTGTTGGGATACCTCGTCCATTGTCAGAGATTAAGGCTGAACCATCCTCTCTAAGAACTATTTCTATATGATCGCAATGTCCTGCAAGTGCCTCATCAACTGAGTTATCAACGACCTCATATACTAAATGATGCAAACCTCTAGGACCTGTAGACCCTATATACATACCAGGGCGTTTACGAACTGGCTCTAATCCTTCTAAAACCTGAATCTGTTCTGCGCCATATTCATTTGAAATTTTATTAGATCTTTTGTCCTCACTCATTTAATATTAAAAAAAAACATTTAACTTTTAAAACAATATTTTTAAAAGTTCTTTCATTAAACTTACCACCACAATAAGAGAATGGCTCAAAGTCTATGGAAAATTTAATCACTTTAATTATATAGCTAATAAATTTTTTCTCCATTAATTAATATGTCTACTTATATTCCTAATGTAATAGTTTTAATAGGGCCCACAGCAAGTGGCAAAACAGAATTAGCCATTAAAATTGCGGAATATTTTAAAACTCGTATACATAATATTGATTCAAGACAAATTTATAAGTCTATGGATATTGGAACAGCCAAACCATCCGAGAATCAACAAAAAAAAATAAAGCATTTTTTAATTGATATTGAAGAACCTATTACTCCGATTAATGTAAAACAATTTCAAGAAATTGCTCAAAAATCAATAAGAGGAGAGATTAAAAAGAACAATTTGCCTTTCCTTGTTGGAGGTAGTGGTTTGTATATGAACTCAATAACAAAAGGATTTTTTGTTCCGGATGTCCCTCCGCAAAAGAATTTAAGAAAACAATTAGAAGAACTAGGTCAGAAAGAATGTTGGGAACTTTTAAAAAAATGTGATCCAATGTCAACCAAAAAAATCAATTTTGCTGACAACATTCGAACAATAAGAGCTTTAGAAGTTTTTTACGTTACAGGTAAATCTTTATCAACTCAAAAAGTACAAAAACCACCCAAATGGAAAATACTGGAGATCGGATTAGATAGAGAAAATTTAAAAGAAAGGATTACACAAAGAACAAAAAATATGTTTTTATCTGGAATTATTGAAGAGACAAAAGACCTTATGTATAAATTTGGATCTGATTTGCCAATTTTGGAAACCATTGGTTATTGTGAAGCTAGAAATGTTTTAAATAATCATTTAACTATTGATAAAGCGATTGAGCAAACTACTATCAAAACGATCCAATTTGCCAAAAGACAAAAAACTTGGTTCCGTAATAAAAATAATCCTATTTGGCTCAACAACAAAAACCCGCTAAAAGATGCAATAATTAAGATAGAGTCTTTTTTAGGCTAACTTTATATAAATAATTTATTTTGTTCATCACCAATCAATTTATTAACTGAACTGAATGCCTCCACGCCCACGCTTTGACCGCCGCGCTCCTGTTAGAGAGCTTCCAAATATTAATGAAAGAATAAAATACCCTCAATTGAGAGTCGTTGATTCAGATGGAAAACAATTAGGCATACTAGACAGATTAAAAGCACTAGAAATAGCTTCACAAAGAGAACTAGATTTAGTTTTGGTAAGCGAAAAAGCAAATCCTCCTGTTTGCAGAATCATGGACTATGGAAAATATAAATTTGAACAAGAGAAGAAAGCAAAAGAAGCAAGAAAAAAATCTCATCAAACAGAAGTTAAAGAAGTAAAAATGAGGTACAAAATTGATAAGCATGACTACGACGTGAGAATTGGTCAAGCTACAAAATTTTTAAAATCAGGAGATAAAGTAAAATGTACTGTAATTTTTAGAGGCAGAGAAATTCAACACTCAAATTTAGCTGAGACACTACTTTTAAAGATGGCTCATGATTTAGAAGAACAATCAGAAGTACAACAAAAGCCAAAAAGAGAGGGTAGAAACATGATTATGTTTTTAAGCCCTAGAAAAACACCTCTTATTAAAAAAGATTCAGAGTAAAAAATATTATTATCGAAAGAACTATGACAAATGTTAAAGTCTCACTATCACTAAAAATTAATTAATAAGGATTTTTCTAAAGTGAAATTTCATATTCAACAAGAAAGTGATATCCCAGCATCGACACAACTTTATAACCAAATTTGCTTTGCAATTGCAGCAAGACATTATCCACCAGGCCACAGACTTCCCAGCACTAGGCAGCTCGCAATGCAAACGGGACTTCACCGGAATACTATAAGTAAGGTTTACAGGCAACTTGAACTGGATGGAGTAGTGGAAGCAATAGCTGGATCTGGTATTTATGTAAGAGATAATCTTACTAATAGAAACTTAAAAAAATCTGGCTACTCAAAAAACAAAATAAGTAAACCACCAGATCAAGAAGCAAAAAAGGCTATTGATAACTTTATAAATCTTGGCTGCACATTACAAGAAGCAAGAGAAATATTAACAAATGAAATTGATTGGCGTATTAAATGTGGAGCAAGAATTTTAGTCAGTACTCCTAGAGAAGATATAGGAGCTTCTATGCTAATAGCAGAAGATCTCTCTCCCAAAGTTAATGTGCCAGTAGAAGTTGTACCGATGGAGGAATTAGAAAAAGTTTTGAGTAATGCAAATAATGGCACTATTGTCACGAGCAGATATTTTTTACAACCTCTAGAAAAAGTTGCCAAACAACATGGGGTTAGAGCTATTGCGGTTGATTTGAGCGACTTTCAAAGGGAATTTAAAATACTCAAAGAATTAAATTCTGGAAGTTGTGTTGGTATTGTTAGCATAAGCCCTGGTTTATTGAGAGCAGCAGAAGTTATCATTCATAGCATGCGAGGTAGTGAATTAATGATTATGACCGCCATCTCAGACAATAACAGCAGGTTACTATCACTTTTAAAAGCTTCAAACCACATAGTTTGTGATGGACCTAGCCTATCAGTTGTAGAAAACACATTATTAAAAAATCGATCTCAGCTTATGAGATTACCTCAAATAATATGCGCTAAAAATTATTTGAGTATTGAAACAATAAATCAATTAAAAAAAGAAATTGGAGTTATAAATTAGACCATGATTCTTAGAACTTTGAAATCAGATATAGAAATTATCAAAGAGAGAGATCCCGCTGCCAGGGGAATATTAGAAATCTTTCTTTGCTACCCAGGCTTTCAATCAATCGTAATTCATAGATTTACTCATAAATTATGGCAATTAAAAATTCCTTTAATTCCTCGCTTATTAAGTCATCTAAATAGACTAATTACAGGTATTGAAATCCATCCAGGAGCAAAAATTGGTAAACGAGTTTTCATTGATCACGGAATGGGAGTAGTAATTGGGGAAACAGCTGTCATAGGAAATAATTGTTTGCTTTATCAAGGTGTCACATTAGGAGGTACTGGTAAAAGTCATGGGAAAAGACACCCAACATTAATGGAAAATGTTGTAGTTGGAGCAGGTGCAAAAGTTCTTGGATCCATCACAGTAGGATCAAATACTCGAATCGGTGCCGGTTCAGTAGTTGTTCGCAATGTAGAAAGTAATAGTACTGTAGTTGGAGTCCCTGGTAGAGTAGTTCATCAAAGTGGTGTAAAAGTAAATCCGTTAGCTCACTCTGCTCTTCCAGATGCAGAAGCAAATGTAATTAAAAATTTAATGGATAGGATAGATTTGCTTGAAAACGAAATTCTTAAATTACAAAAAATTTTGCAATGTCTTGCTAACTCAGAATCTATTGATATTTCTAAATTAGGTAATTCTCAAAATCTTAAAGATAAAGAGATAATAGAATTTCTTGGAGATGATTAGATCTTGATTTAATTTTTATGATCTGTAGAAGTTTTAGGTTGAAACATAAACATTGAATAAATTACATTTCGTCTCATATTAGTCATCATTTCTAAAAACATATCGTATCCTTCATTTTTATATTCAATTAAAGGATCTTTTTGACCATAACCTCTCAAACCAACTGATTCTCTTAAGGAATCCATAGATTGAAGATGTTCCCGCCATAAATTATCAATTTGCTGCAAGATAAAAAATCTTTCAGCTTCTCTCATTAATCCTGAACGAATCTTTTCTATTTGTGATTCCTTTAAGTCATAGGCTATTCTCATCTGCTCTTGAAGATAGTTTTTTAATTCATCAATAGACAATAATGTGACATCATCAGCTTTTAGATCGTCCAATAAATATATAAATTCCTTTACTTTAGAAATTAATTGATCAATATTCCATTCTTCAGGAGGAAGATCAGGATTAATATAAGCCTCTACAATTTCACTCATGGTTCTTTCTCCATACTCAATTACTTGCCTTTTTAAATCAGTACCTTGCAAAACTCTTAGTCTTTCGCTGTAAACTGCCTTTCTTTGATTATTCATAACTTCGTCATATTCAAAAACTTGTTTTCTAATATCGTAATAATAGGTCTCTACTTTCTTTTGAGCACTTTCTAAAGATCTAGTAAGCATTCCTGATTCAATAGGCATATCTTCATCAACCCTAAAAGCATTCATTAGATTTGCTACCCTATCCCCTCCAAAAATTCTTAGTAAATTATCTTCTAAAGACAAAAAGAATCTCGTACTTCCAAGATCCCCTTGTCTTCCCGCTCTACCTCTAAGTTGATTATCCACTCTTCTTGATTCATGTCTTTCAGTACCGATAACATGTAAACCGCCAACTTTTCTTACTTTTTCTTCTTCATGAATCAAAACTTTTTCATATTCTTTTTTTACATCTATTAAAGCCTCTCTCAAAAGCTTTATCGAGCTATCCTCGGTAGGTGCTTTTTCTGCAGCTGTTGCTAACTTATCATCTAAATCCAAGACAGAAAGTTGTCTATTTCCCCAATTTTTGACAAGTTCATTAGATAGAGTAGATAGTTTTTTCTCAATCTCTTCATCCAATTTACAAGGGAAAAGACCTGTTAAAGAATTGGGGATATTCTTTTTCAAATTTGTAGTATTTTTTGAAGAGAAACCGCCCTTGGCTTTTGATATTCTTTGTTTAGGTATAGGCGGCTTATGCTCATTCTCTGGTTTTACTAGCAGAGGAATTAAAGTCTCTTTTAATTTGAGTCTTGCCATATAATCACTATTACCGCCAAGAATTATATCTGTCCCCCTACCAGCCATATTTGTAGCAATAGTAACAGCACCTGCTCTTCCGGCTTGGGCAACAATTTCCGCCTCGCGTTCAACGTTCTCTGGCTTAGCATTTAACAGATTATGTGGGATTTTTTGTTCAGACAGAAGTGAACTTAGCAACTCACTTTTTTCAACACTTGTTGTACCAACTAAAACAGGTCTACCATCTCTATGAATTTGTGCAGTTTCTTTAGCAACGGCTTTCCATTTACCAATCTCTGTCTTAAATACTTGATCAGGCCAATCTTGTCTCTTTCTTATTTGATTTGTCGGTATAACTGTTGATTCTAATTTATAAGTTTTTTCAAATTCAACCTCCTCAGTTTTTGCAGTTCCGGTCATTCCTGCTAAACCTGGATATAAAAGGAAAAAATTCTGGTAAGTTATGGAAGCTAATGTTTGAGTCTCAGGCTGAATTTTAAGACTCTCTTTCGCTTCTATTGCCTGATGTTGTCCATCACTCCAACGTCTTCCTGGCATTACCCTACCAGTAAATTCATCCACTATGACAGCCTCATCGTTCTTAATAATATAATTCACATCTTTAATAAATAATTCTTTGGCTTTTAAAGCGTTAGTTATATAGTGCGCCCAAGGATCTTGAGGATTATATAAATCATCAACTCCCAAATACTCTTCACATTTTGCAAAACCCTGATCAGTTAATATACAACTTCTCTGTTTTTCATCAACTTCATAATCACCTTCTGGATCAATACCATCTTTACTTAATTCTTTTGCTTTTTCTAATGCCAAAGATAACTCTGCAGCTTTTTGATATTTTTCTTGTGCTCTTTCAACTTGGCCAGAAATGATTAGAGGCGTTCTTGCTTCATCAATTAATATTGAATCAACCTCATCAATTACGCAGTAATTAAATTTTCTTTGAACTACCTCACTAATATCGGTAGCCATATTATCTCTTAAATAATCAAATCCTAATTCTGAATTTGTGGCATAAGTAATATCACAATCATAATTTTTCTTTCTCTCAACTGGATTCATATCCTGCTGAATCAAACCAACGGATAAACCTAAAAAACGATGAACTTGTCCCATCCACTCTGCATCCCTTCTAGCTAAATAATCATTTACAGTAACAACATGAACACCTTTCCCAGTAAGAGCATTTAAATAACAAGGTAATGTTGCAACAAGAGTTTTCCCCTCTCCAGTCTTCATCTCAGCAATTTGACACTCATTTAAAACCATCCCGCCTATTAACTGAACATCAAAATGTCTCATATCAAGAACACGTTTACTTGCTTCTCTCACGATTGCAAAGGCTTTAGGAAGAAATTCTTCTAGGAGGCCTTTTTGTTTTTTAAAATCTAATTCTGCTGAAATATTTGATTTAAGATTTTGAGTTTCTTTTCTCAGCTCATCATCAGTCAATTGAGAAATTTCTTCTTCTAAAAAATTTATCTCTTCCACTATTGGTTGATAGCGCTTTAACTTTCGTGTATTCGGATCTCCCAACAAAAGTTTTAGCATAAGTCAAAGTCCTTAAAAAATTCATCTTATTACAAACATTATAAATTAGTGCGTTACAACAGAATGAAGAAAACTATTATCTCTTTATTTTATAGAAACGATCGATTAAGGTATTTAGATTGAAGTCACAAAAATAACCTAGCTGACATCACTTTTCAAATATCTTTTTAATAAATGAAAGAAATATCTCTAATCAAACATGCCAAAGGAGCTTTAGGGTTAAGGGTTTTCGGATTAGGCCCTAATCTTAAACCAACAAATGGATTAATAAAGCTACAAAAATTACTAGACTCCAATGCTTTCTGGGCAAAAAATAGAACAATTAATGATCTAAAAAAATGTCTTGCTAATAGTGATGTCGTAATAAGTCTTTGGGTTGGTAATGAAATAGTTGGTTTTGGGAGAGCTTTAACCGATGGGATTTACCGCGGAGTACTTTGGGATATTGTTATAGATCAAAATCATCAAGGCAAAGGTTTTGGCACATTAATTATAAAAAATCTTTTATCTTCTAAAAAAATTAAAAATACAAAAAAATTATATTTGATGACAACAAATAAAAAATTGTTTTATTCACAATTTGATTTTAAAGAAGTTACTTCTCAAAATTTATTGATTCGTGAAATATAAAGCACTTTGTTTCTAGAGAAACTAAATCAAGATACAAATTTACTGTAAAGCCATCTTATAAAAGGTCCTAAAATAGGTACTGGTCCAAAAGTTGGTCCACAAAAATCAAAGTAATCTCTGTGCTCTTTGATTAATCCATTTTCACCAAATAATAAACGAGTAGTTCCAGGATAAATAAATTCTTTACCCATAATTTTCAAACCCATTGTCCATTCAACAAATCCACAATCCCCAGTTATGGAAATTGCATGAGTTTCTAAAAAAACATCATCACATCTTTTAACTAGCTTTTCTTGAGCTTTAACATAAGAATCTAAGCCCTCTGTTTCTTGAGTTGGGTCTGTAAAAATAACATTCTCATTATAAAATTCACCCCATTTTTGTTTTGTGGGTGCATCCGTACCATAAGGTTTAGTAAATAATCCCTTTAAGTCCTCAATAGAAATTACTCTAGTCATTACGAAATTTTTATTAAGAATATCTTAAAAGATACAAACATTAAAAGCGGATGAAGAGATTCGAACTCTCGACATTCTCCTTGGCAAGGAGATGCTCTACCACTGAGCTACATCCGCACAACTTTTTTATTTTATCTCAAAGAAGGGCTCAATGATAAAAATAATTCAATTTTTTCAATTAATTTAAATTTTTAATTAAGGATCCCATCTCAATTGCTTGTAAAGCATAATTCCAACCAAGATTATTTTTAATCCCAGCTCTTTCTAAAGCCTGCTGCATAGTATCAGTAGTTAAAACTCCAAAAATAATTGGAACATTATTTTCATTTGAAACTTGCGAAATACCCTTGCTCGCCTCAGATATAACTACATCATAGTGGGAAGTTTCACCACGGATCACAGCCCCAAGAGCAATTACAACGTCATAACTCTTTTTTTTCATGAGAGTTTTCGCTGCGATTGGTAATTCGAATGAACCAGGAACCCAAGCTATATCTACTTGATTGCTTAATTCAGAAGTATCTAAACCATGTCTTTTTAAACAATCAAGACAACCAGATAGAATTTTATTTGTAATTAAATCATTAAATCTTGCTATTACAATCCCAACTTTTAAAGTAGAGGCATTAGTAAAAGAACCCTCAAAAATAGCCATTAAATTTTACTTAGATATATTAATAGACTCTCACGAAAAGGTATTAAGTTCAAACTAATGAAGAAACTATCCCTGTAACAAAAACTAAAACAACCCAAACAGCAGCAATAGAATAAATTTTTCTCCTACTTTCTCGCTGTCCTTCCTCAGTAGAAGGTTGAGTTACATATAAAACGGGCACTCCAACTACCGCGATTAAAGAAGCAAATAATAGAGCATTTACGAAGAAAAAGTTAACAGCCTGCATAATTCAGTCTTAGGTTTCAAATATTATAAATACTATAATCTCATGAAAATGATAATTTTTAGAGAAAATTTACATACTTTAGCCACTTTAAATGCAAAAAAAATATTTTTACCTAATATCTATTTAGGAATTAAAAAAGTATGCAAGAAGATACAATAATTCAAAAGAATTTATTTGCGATTAGTGATGATAATAATGATCAAAAAGAAATAACAAAAATTCCAGAAGATTTATCTTTGGAAGATTTAAAAAAAGAATCGCAAAAAAGACCCAGACAAAGAAGAAATTCAACTAATTTAATAAATCAATTTAAGACTGATTTAACTTCAAATAACAAAAATGTTTCCATCAATGAAGAATCTTATAGCTATAAAACAGTTTCAAAACTTAAATTAACTCCCGTAATGAAGCATTATGTAACTCTAAAAGAAGAAAATAAAGATAGGTTATTACTTTATAGATTAGGAGATTTTTTTGAATGTTTTTTTGAGGACGCTGTATTAATATCTAACCTTTTAGAAATAACGCTTACTAGTAAAGATGCTGGCAAAGAGATCGGTAAGATCCCTATGGCAGGGGTTCCCCATCATGCAATGGAGAGATACTGTGCTGATTTAATTAAAAAAAATTATTCTGTGGTTATATGCGATCAATTAGAAAAAAGTTCTGGAAATTATGGAACTCCAATTAAAAGAGGAATAACAAGAGTAATTACTCCTGGAACCGTAATTGAAGAGGGGATGTTGATAGCAAAGAAAAATAATTGGATTACTGCTATTTACTTATCAGAAGGAAACTCAGATGAATTTTATGAATGGGGTATATCAAAAGCTGATGTAAGCACAGGAGAATTAATAACTTTAGAAGGCCAATCCCTGTCAAAATTATTTGATGAAATTATTAAATTAGATTCTTCAGAAATCATTGTAGGAAGCTGTGCAGTAAGAAATTTATTAATTAAAGGAAATAGTCAAATTACATATACTGTTTCTCAAGAGACTAATTTTGGAATTAATGAAGCAAATTATCTAATAAAAAATTATTTCCAAATTACAAACCTAGAAGGAATAGGACTTAAAAATTTAAACAATGCAACTAGATCACTTGGAGGTTTATTAAATTATTTAGAAAAAATTAATCCTTCAAATTTAGATAAAGATTCTTCTTTAAAAAT
>QCBE01000025.1 GCA_003281715.1 Prochlorococcus sp. AG-347-B23 | reverse complement strand
TAAACGATGAGGTGCTTCAAAAAAAATTGTAGTTTTTTCATTTTGACTAATTTCAAAGAGCATTTTTTTTCTTGAAAGTGTTTTTTTTGGCAGAAAACCTTCAAAGATAAATCTTGATGAGGCATAACCACTTGCAACTAGAGCTGTTAATACAGCTGATGGCCCAGGGATGCATATAATTTCTATTTTATTCATCTTTGCTTCTCTAGCTAATTCTTCGCCAGGATCGCAAATAGATGGCATGCCAGCATCACTTACCAAAGCCACAGGATTTGACTCTTTTAAAAGCTTTATTATTTGAGGTATTTTCTTTGTTGAGTTAGTTTGATTGAAACTCATTAAGGCGTTTGAAATTCCATACTTAGTCATTATTTTTTTCGTTTGTCGAGTGTCTTCACAAGCTACTAAAGAAACTTTTTTAAGTATGTTTAATGCTCTAATAGAAATATCAGATAAGTTTCCTATGGGAGTGCCAACTAAATATAATATTCCTTTTTCTGGTTCTTCCCCTCTGTGAGATAATGAAGAATTAATATTCATGTTGTGATAAAATTACCAAATTGGACGAACATTAATAATATTATCGATGATTTGCGAAATATCAGCTGGGAAGCCTCTGATATTTTGCTACATTTTTCAAGTTTAATAAAAAAAAATAAAAATATTGTTCAATTTAAGGGTAAAAATAATCCCGTAACTTTGGCAGATATAAGAGTTAATGAAACAATAATACAAAGAATTAATCAGAAGTATTCTAGTTTTGATTGGGGAATTTTAAGTGAAGAAAATGTAAATGCTGACCCTAATCAAAATAAAAATTATGAATGGCTTTGGGTTATAGATCCTCTTGATGGAACAAAGGATTTCATTCAAGGGACAGGAGATTATGCTATGCACTTAGCTTTAAATTATAGAAATAAACCATTTTTAGGAGTGGTGTTAATACCTTCTAAAAACGAATTATGGCTATCTGATGGAGAAAAGGTTTGGGTTGAGAAAAGAAATGGTCAAAAAGAACAAAAAAACCTCGCACAAAATAAAAGTTTAAATGAAATGACTTTAGTTACTAGCAAAAACCACAGCAATAAATTATTAAATAATCTCATAGAAAAAATTCAATTTAAGAAAAAAATTGTTATGGGTAGTATTGGATGTAAAATCGCTTCAATTATTAGAGGAGAAAGTGATATATATATTTCTTTATCTCTTAAGGGCGATAGTTTCCCAAAAGATTGGGATTTTGCTGCACCAGAAGCTATCCTCAAAACAGCTGGGGGTAGAATAACAAATCTTGAAAACGAAGAACTGGTTTATAACAAACCTAATTTTAATCAAAGTGGAATAATTGTTGCAACAAACAATAATTCCACTCATAAAGATATTTGTATTCAAATCAAACAAATCATTAAAGAAAATAATTTATTTGATTTGGATTAATTTAGGGGTGCTACTGGTGTTGGGGTAGGCTCTGGATAATTCATCCCATTATTTTGTGATACTCCTCTCAAGGTAAGGTTTATCCTTCCTCTGCTATCTATTTCTCTTACCCTTACAGTTACTTCATCACCCTGCCTTACAACATCTTCAACTCTCTCAACACGTGCCTCTGATAATTGAGAAATGTGAACCATGCCCTCTTTCCCAGGGAGAATTTCGACAAAAGCTCCTATTGGAATTATGCGAGTAACTACCCCAGAAAAAATTTCACCTTCATGCACTTTTCTTGTTAGCCCCTCAATGATTTTTTGAGCTTCTTCAGCAGCAGCTCCATCATGAGAAGCAATGGTTACAATACCCCCATCTTCTATATCAATTTTTGTATTAGTTCTTTCAGTAATTCCTTTAATTGTTCTTCCTCCTGGTCCAATTACTGTTCCGATAAGTTCTGGATCAATTCTGAAGCTTAAAAGGCGAGGAGCATGCGGAGAAAGGGATTCTTGAGGCTTATCAATTGCCTCTTGCATTTTTTCTAAGATATGGAGTCTTGCGGGACGTGCTTTTTTAATCGCATCTGAAATTATAGAAACTGGTAATCCAGTAATTTTCATGTCCATTTGTAATGCTGTTATTCCTTTATCAGTACCAGCTACTTTGAAATCCATATCTCCTAGAAAATCTTCAATACCTTGGATATCCGTGAGGATACGTACTTCTTTACCCTCTTTTATTAAACCCATGGCTGTTCCGCTAACTAGTGCTTTCAATGGCACACCTGCATCTAATAAAGATAATGTACTTCCACAAACAGATCCCATAGAAGTTGATCCATTTGAGCTCAATACTTCACTAACTACTCTGAGGACATAAGGAAATGTCTCTTTCCCAGGAAGAACTGGAATTATTGCTCTTTCTGCAAGAGCTCCATGGCCTATTTCTCTCCTGCCAGGAGTTCGCATAGGCTTAGTTTCTCCCACTGAATAAGGTGGGAAATTATAGTGATGCAGATAAGTTTTCTCAGTGCTTGGATTAAGATCATCCATTTCCTGAGCATCACTGGGAGTCCCTAATGTTGTTGTTGAAAGAACTTGAGTTAGACCTCTTTGAAATAAAGCTGAACCATGCACTCTTTTTGGAAGTATACCTGCTGTTGCAGATATTTTTCTGACTTCATCAAGATCCCTTCCATCAACTCTTTTCCCATCATTAATGATTTGTGATCTCATTAATTTTTTTGTTAATTTTTTAAAGTCAGAATGAATTATCTTATCATTCTCAGATAATAAAACCTTCAATTGATTATCATCTTTCAATGATTCAATCTTATTTTGAGTTTCTAATTTGATGTTTTCAAGTTCGAGATCTCTCTCCTCTTTAGATTGATCAAATTTCTTTAGTACCAAATCAATAGCTTTTGAACAGTTTTTTTCTAAGTATGAAGGTAATGTATCATCCTCTACTGGATTAGAAGGCTTAATCTGCTTTATTCCGATATCTTTAAGTAGATCTTCTTGAGATTTAATCAGTTCAGTAACTGCTTCATAACCAAAATCTATTGCCTCAATAGTATCTTGTTCTGATAATTGATTAGCACCTGCCTCAATCATGACTATTCCATCAGGTGACCCTGCGACAACAATGTCTAAATCACCTTTTTCGATTTCCCTATAACTTGGGTTTAAAATAAAATCGTCTCCTATGAGCCCCACTCTAACAGCGGCCATTGGTCCATAGAATGGAATTTCTCCAATTAAAGTAGCAATTGAAGCCCCTGTGACTGCTAAAACATCTGCAGGTACCCTCTCATCTAGAGAAAGGCAAGAAGCAACTATTTGAATCTCGTCTCTCATCCAAGCAGGGAAAAGAGGTCTCATAGGTCTATCAATCAATCTTGAGATCAAAGTCGCTCTTTCAGGGGGACGACCTTCTCTTCTCATGAATCCCCCTGGAATTCTTCCCGCCGCATATAGTTTTTCCTCATAATCACAAATTAGAGGTAGAAAGTCAGAAACTTCTTTTTTAGTAGTTTTTGTTGCCGTAACTAATAAAGAAGTGTCTCCACACTCAATCATTACTGATCCACTTGCTTGAGGAGCATATAGTCCTGTAGTTAGTCGTATCTCTCGTCCGTCAAACGTGATCGACTTATTTTGTCCTTCCACTTTTAAATTATAAATCTATACATAATTTATTCTTACATTTTATAGGGACATATTGAGTAAATTTTTTAAATAAGGTGTAAATTTTTTAAAAAAAAGATTAAACTACTAAAGAAATTTCTTAAATAATCATATTTTTCTTGGAAATTACAATAATTGTTATCTATTAAATATTTTTTACCAACTAGATTTCACAACTCCAGGTAGTTCACCATTGTGCGCTCTTTGTCTCAATTGATTTCTACATAAACCAAAATCTCTGTAAACGCCCCTAGGCTTTCCAGTAGCCCAACATCTATTCCTAACTCTGTTAGGAGCAGAGTTTCTGGGTAGACCCTGAATTTTTCTATGAATTTCTAATCTTTGCATTGGATCCTTAGCGGCATTAAATTCTTCTAACAAAGATTTTCTTTTGGCAGCATATCTCTTCACAAGTTTTTTACGCTTTACCTCTCTTGCAATCATGGACTTTTTCGCCATCGAAAAATTTATATAAACTTATGTTTATTCTAACAGCTAGACTTGCAATTTTTGAATTCTATTTATTGGTTTAGTAATTTTTGTACTATTAAAAGTTGACTTGTATCTCTGATAATGAGAAGCACACTTAGTCCAACTAAAAGAACAAAACTTGATTGGGTAACTGCCATTTGTACCTTGACTGGGACAGGCTTTCCTCTAAAACCTTCAATTAAAGTAAAAACAAGTTGTCCCCCATCTAATAGAGGTAAGGGTAAAGAATTTAAAACGGCTAAATTAATGGAAATTAAAGCTGCAAATAATAAAATACCAGTCCCTCCTTGTTCAGATAGTTGAGCTCCAATTTCAACAATTTTTACTGGCCCGCTTAATTGTTGAGCTGTTGAGGAGAAATTTGTTACTAATCCCTTATAACCTTGAACTGTTTTTACTAAAAGTGATGAAAACTCTTTATTAGAATACTGAAAAAGTTCAACAATGTTTTTTGTTTTTTTAGTTTCTTTCCTTATATTAGGCTGTAATTGCGCCCCTATTGTGCCTTTCCCGTCAATATTTTTTGGAATCAAAGTTAATTCTTTAAAAATTCCATTCCTTTCAATTTTTATGAGAATAGGTTTCTCCGATGAGTTCTGAATGACTTTTACTAGAGAAGAAACAGCTTGATCACCAACACCTAAAGTATTAGCTTCAACTTTTAAAATTTTATCCCCTGCCTCTAATCCAGAGAGAAAAGCTGCCTTATCAGGTTGTGTCGCTAAAACTAAGATCCCAGGTTCTGGATCAAATGGAATTCCAACTGTAGTAACATTTAAAATTAAGATAGTATATGCAAGAATTAAATTAGCAATTACTCCAGCAGAAATTACAATAACCTTTTGAATGATAGGCCTATTTTTTAGAAGGTTTGGATCTTTTGGATCAATATTATTGAGCTCTTCATCAGGGAATGATACAAATCCTCCTAAAGGAAACGCCCTAAATGAATAAGTAATACCTTTATATTTTTTTTTAATTAATGCAGGTCCAAATCCAATAGAAAATCCATCAACATAGATACCTTGCAAAATTGCCGCAAGGAAATGCCCCATCTCATGAAAAAAAATGAGAAATCCCAAAACAGTTATTGAGGTTAAAACATTCATGATTTTATATTAAGTAGTTTTTATGAAATTTGACCCAAAATATGGAACTAGAGCGTCTGGAATCTTAACGCTTCCATCTGATAGTTGACCATTCTCAAGAATCGCAGCCATCGTTCTTCCAATAGCTAGACCACTGCCATTTAAGGTGTGCAAATATGTATTTTTTTTATCAATTTTTGATCTTATTGATGATCTTCGTGCCTGAAAGTCTAGACAATTGCTGCAACTTGAAATTTCTCTGTAACATTGACTACTGGGTAACCAGACTTCAAGATCAAAAGTTCTGCTAGAGGAAAATCCCAAGTCACCTGTACAAATATCTACCAATCTGTAGGGAAGGTCTAATTTCTGAAGAATGCTTTCAGCATCTGCAGTAATTTTTTTATGCGCCTCCAAAGATTTTGATGGATCACTAAACCAATATAATTCAACCTTATTAAATTGATGAAGTCTTATCAAGCCCTTCGTATCTTTTCCATAACTTCCAGCTTCTCTCCTGAAACAAGAGCTGTATGCAACATATTTTATAGGTAAAAGCTTTGGATCAACAATCTCATTTCTGTGGAAAGCCGTGACTGGGACTTCAGCTGTAGGAGAGAGCCACAAATCATCATTAGAACACTTAAAACTTTCATTTGAGAATTTAGGCAATTGTCCAGATCCTCTAAGACTTTCAGAATTTACTAAAACTGGTGGCATTAATTCTAAATAACCATTGTTTGAATGTATATCGAGCATGAAATTTATTAAAGCCCTCTCCAATCTGGCTCCATTTCCTTTGAGAGTAACAAAACGACTCTTAGATATTTTTGTTGTTTTTATTGAATCAAAAAGATTTAGTCTTTCACCTAATTCCCAGTGAGATTCAAGATTATTTTTTTTTAAAGGGTTTCCCCATTTTTTAATTTGGACATTATCACTTTCATCTTTACCGATTGGTGCATCTTTGCTGGGAAAATTTGGTAATTTATCAATCTCATTATGTATTTGTTTTTCTAATATTCTTTTTTTCTCTTCAAATTCAGAAATTTTAATTCTGTATTCATTTCCCTTTTTTTTTAAATTATTTATTTCTGGAGAATTATTGTCATGAGATTTGCTGATTTGCATACCAATTAATTTACTTAATTTTTTACTCTCAGATTGAAGGCATGATATTTCAATATCAATTTCTTTCTTTTTAATAGTTAATTCGTGAATATGAGATATCTCAAAAATTTTACCTCTTAGTGATAAATTCTCTTCAACAGAGGTTGGATTTTCTCTTATTAATTTTTGATCTAACACTCTTTTTTTTTTATACCTTAATTAACATAGTTAATCTAAATTCATTATTAGGGATTTTTGATGAAAAATTAACTAAATTAATGATTCATAACTTACCCAATTTTTATAAAAAAGTAAATTTTTTACGACGCAGAGCGAGCACGACCTGTAGATGCCCATCCCTTTAAGAAATCAATTTGTTCTTTAGCTGTTCTGGATAAGGGAATTAATTCAGAAACTGCTTTCATTAAATCTTTCTCCATAAGGTCCCTATTTTCAGAGAATGAAATGTGCATGCCTTCAATTACTGCTTGTTCAAGTTCTGCACCTGAGAATCCATCTGTTCTATCAATTATGGTAGAGAGTGGAAAATTGTAACTTGGTCTTCTTTTTTTTAAATGCAAATTAAGAATGCTTAATCTTTCTTCTGAATTTGGCAAATCAAGAAAAAATATCTCATCGAACCTACCTTTCCTTAATAATTCAGCGGGTAGCTTATCTACAGCATTAGCGGTGGCAATTACGAATACAGCAGATTCTTTTTCAGCCATCCAAGTTAATAAACTTGCTAAAACTCTTTGACTTGTTCCTCCATCACTTCTGGCATCGCCACCAAAGCCTTTATCAATTTCATCGATCCAAAGAATACAAGGTGACATTGCCTCAGCTCTGGATATTGTTTCTCTTGTTCTTGCCTCGCTTGAACCTACTAGGCTAGAAAATAGTCTCCCTACGTCTAACCTGAGAAGTGGCATAGACCAACTCTTTGAAATTGATTTTGCAGTGAGTGATTTACCTGTTCCCTGCGCTCCAACAAGTAAGACTCCTTTTGGAATAGGTAGTCCATAGTCTCTAGCCTCTTTAGAAAAGGCCCTATACCTTTGATTAAGCCAAACTTTTAAAACATTTAAACCACCAATATCATCTTCACTTGATCTGGCTTCGAAAAATTCTAAAATTTCACTTCTAGCGATAACTTGTTTTTTCTCTTCAAGAATATCTTTGATATCCTCTTTACTTATTTTTCCTCTTTGAGCGAGGGCTTTTGCAGTAACTTGCTTTACCTTAACTTCTGTTAATCCACTTGAAGCCATAGCAAGTTCGTTCAAGTCTTGTTCGTTAAGATTAGAATTGGTATTAAGAGCAATTATTTTTATAAGACTTTTCAATTCTTTTTGGTCAGGTAATGGCAAATTAAGAATTGTCATTAATTCATCAAGTTCTTCAGATGTCGGCAGTAAATGAGAACAAATAATTAAATTATGATTGGTTTCTTTAAGTTTAGAAGATAATTCTTTTATGGTTCTATTAATTGATGGATCATCATAGAATTTATGAAAATCTTTTAATAATAAAATTGTTGAAATTTCAGAACTTTGTTCTTTAAGCCAATTAAGTACTCCTAATGGATTATTAGAAAATTTACCCTCTTCATTTATTAATCCTTTAATACCGCTAACACAATCCCAGGAAACATATCTTTTAATATTTAATCTTTCACAAGAAATATTAACTAATTTTTCTAATCTTTGCTCTTCTTTAGTTCTTATCCAAATTAATGAAGTTTTTGATTTTATAAGTAATTCAAAATTTTTACACCAAGAATTCATTATTTAGGATCGAGACTATTTTTTACTATTAGGTTCGAAAGGTAATCTTTTGTCTGAGATAGTTGAAGCAGATGTTGTTATTACTTCATTTTTGGCCAATAATTGTTGATCTAAAATTTTCTGTAGATTCTCAGGAAGTGCTTCCTTATTAAGAAGGAAAGTCTGAAATGCTTGAAAAATATTAGCAACAACCATATAAAGTAATACTCCAGCTGGTAGTGGGAAAAATAAAAACATTCCAGTGATCATTACAGGTGTAATTTTGTTAGCTGTTGATTGCTGTGGATTCGCAGGCATTCCCTGACTAGACAAAAGTTGTGAGAGAAGTAGCGTTAATCCAAAAGCTCCAACAAGTGCAGCAATGTCCCAATTAATAGCCCCATCTACATAAAAGCCAACTTGGCCAAGAGCTTTAATGAAAAGAAAACCACTTTTAGCTGCTAGACCAGGGATTTTTGCTTCAATTGTTGCGTCTCCAGGTTTAATTGCAGTTACTGTACCGTCTTGAGATACTTTTAGATTTTCTGATCCTTTGGAAACTTTCCAAGTAGGTAGAAATCTTGATCCATTATCATATTTAGATAAAACTTCAGAATAACTATTGCCATTTGTTGTTTGTAAATTTATTTTGACTGATTCTTCTGCTCCTAATTTTGTTCCACTAGGAATACTCGCTATAACAGGAAAATGTGAATTTTCGGTGATAAATATAGAGTGTCTTGGTGATTTATAAGGTTTTGGATCTATAGCTGCAATTTGATCTTGTGGAACAACCTTTAAATTTATGTTGTAAGGAACATCGGCAAATGGTGATCCTCTTAAGGTCGCAAACAATGCAAACAATACAGGCATTTGTACAATCAATGGGAGGCAACCTGCAAGCGGACTGCCAAATTCATTCATTAGTTTTCCTAATTCTTCTTGCTGTTTCTTTGGATCACCTGAAAACTTAGATTTTATTTCTGCTTGCCTTTTTTGCATTACTGGTTGGGCAATTTTCATCCTTCTTGCACTTCTTATGGAACCAGCACTTAAAGGGAAAAGTGCAATTCTAATCACAACTGTCAATGCAACAATTGCTAGACCATAACTAGGAACTAAACCGTAGAAAAAATCTAGAATCGGGATAAGTAGTTTTTCAGAAATGAACCCTATCACGATATAAAAAAGAGAGAAATTTTATTAGACATTTTATTTTACAGGAAAAAAAGTATTTTGTAATTAATTTATTTAGGATTTAGTGGCAAATCCCTCTACCTCGTTAAGATTTGGGATTTGTGATCTTTTATTTATATTTTCTTGGATATATTTTTGCTTTTCCCTAAAAAGAGGTAATGATTTCATTTCAACCTTAGATCCATCATTGAGAATAAGAACCATATCGCCATATGACCCGAATCCTCTTGGAATAGATCTGATTTCTTCAATATTACTTAATGAAACTTGTGTTTTATTTTTACCAAACCACCCACCATCTATAGAAATTCTTTTGTTTGTGATTTTATATCTCAACCACAATGCTCTCACTACTGCTGCGAAGGTAAATGGTAAACCAAGGATAGTTAAACCTGCTATCAGATTAATTATTAAATCACTTTTTGCAGGACCACCCTCATAGTAGGTTTCTTCATTCATGTTAATCATTTGATTAGACGAGATTTGAACATTAAGTTTTGAAATTCCTCCAAAAGTTTGTTTTTATCATTGCAGAAATCTCCTATTTTAAGGTTAACAAGTAACCAATAAGGTTTGTGGTTATTAATTTTTTGAATATTTGTTATTAACCACTCTTGCAGAATTCTTCTTATCTTGTTTCTATCGACTGCTTTTTTTGAAACTTTTTTACTAATTGTAATAGCTACCCTCAAATTATTTGAGGGATTTTTGTGGTTATGAGATAACAGAATTTTAGGATTTGATTTTGCAATTTTAATACTCATTAAGTTCCCATGATATTTTATCGAATTTCTATGTATGTAATTGAATACTCTATGACCTTTTAAACGCATATGTCGAGGTAAGGCCATATTAATTTAGAATTAGACAGCTATTCTCTCTCTTCCTTTTTGTCTTCTGCTTTTAATAACTCTTCTACCAGTATGAGAACGCATTCTTACTCTAAAACCAGATACACGTCTTCTTTTTCTTGATGTTCCACCAAAAGTTCTTTTTGTCATTTTTTTTATAATCCTTAATTAATTTATCATTTAATCGATCACTATAGTCCAGCTTCCCAAATAACTTGACATTGATTTCCCTTTAGGTTGCCCATATGAATGGAATTGATATAGACCTCGTTTGTTTGGATTAATTACTTTTAGGACAATTGCATAACTATCTTTAGAATAAGGAATTGGTCTGTATGGATAAATATTTATTGAACGTAAGGATGATTCATCGGTATTAATTTCAATATCAGCTGGAATATCTTCTAAACATTTTGTTCGATCTTCAAAACCACCTATTCTTACTTTGCAAAGACTTATTTTTTCTTTTTTTAGAGTTGAATTAAAGGTCTTAGGTATCGCTAGATTTATCTTTAAAAGTTCAGCATTTCTATCTATCGGCCTTATGAAAAAATAAATTGTGTTTCTAAATCTTTTTTTACTTTGTTTTTGCAGCCACTTTAATTTTCTGTACCCAGAACTTTGGTCCCATTGGAACTCTAACCCTGCCTTTACATCTTGGAGTGGATAAAAAAATGAAGCTGAAAATAAAATTGATGGGACAAGAAAAAATCTTAAAATTTTGAGATTTAAGGTAAGTTCCTTTGTTCTTTTTAACATTGATTAAATAAATTTTTAAAAGGTTTAATTAGATCTATCCAATTTTATGTGGAGTTTATAGTACCAAGGTTAACATCTATCTGACCTTAAACTTGAAGCACCTCTTAAATAAGGATGCTTAACAGGATGATTTGGCGGTAATAAAACTTGTGCCATTATTCTTATACAAAAACCGATATCATTTAAGACATACATTTGTTGACAGTCTAAAAATGCGACTTTATCAAGTCCATTACATTTTCTAGCAATTGAAGCAGGGAAACATGCATCTAAATCTTTTGTTGCGGTAAATGTAATAGATAATAAGTTTGTTTTTATTAAATTGTTTCGTGAAATTAATTCATCAATTAATTCCACTACAGCATCCTCTATCTCCTTAACAGAGTTACCTGATGCTGTTGTGGCACCACGAACAAATGTAACTTTATATTCATCTTTCAATTTTTCATCCATATTGATTTAGGGCTTGTATAACCAAAGTACTTTATTAGATGAATCCATTTCAAAAAAGATATTATTGATAATTTTTTCTAATATTTTACTTCCAGGAATTAGTCCAAGGATTTTCTTTTTTTTCTTCCCAAATGTTAAGGGCTGAATTTTAGGATCAATTTTAACCATTTTTGCAGCAAGTTCTCTAGCAACAAATTCGTCTCCAACTTCATCAACAAGACCTAATTCTTTTGCTTGGGTTCCAGTGAATATTCTTCCATCGGCAAATTTTCTTACTTCTTCAACTGGTAAATTTCTGCCTTCAGCAACAGCTTCAGTAAATTGTTTGTAGCTTTCATCTATCAGGCCTTGAAGTAGATTTCTACCTTCCTCACTTAAAGGTTTATCTGGAGAAAGTATATCTTTGAACACACCGCTTTTAACAGTCTCGAATTTAATGCCAATTTTTTCTAATAATTCAGATAAATTATTTCCTCTTATAATCACACCAATAGATCCTGTGATTGTGCCTGGATTTGCAACTATTTTATCGGACGCTACTCCGATGTAAACTCCTCCAGAAGCTGAAATGTTCCCAAAACTAGCAATGACTTTACATCCTTTATTTTTTATTCTTTTGATGGCAGAGTATATTTCTTGGCTATCACCTACAGTACCTCCCGGCGAATCAATTCTCACGATTAAAGCAGGAAATTCTCTATCCTCAATTTGTTTAAGAGCTTTAAGCACTGAAACTCTAGTTGAACTTGTAATAGGCTCATCAATTACAATACGAGCCATTCTTTTTTTTGACTTTCGTCTAAAAGGCCAAATCATTCTTTTAAGGTAAATACATAAAACTACTTTAAAAAGATTATCAGCAGACCTAATGAATTCAATCCTAAATTGGTTTTTAATGATACTCCCTTTTGCACTTTGGGGAACTTCAATGGCAGCTATGACTCCCCTAGTATCTAGTGCTGGTCCGGAGTTTGTGGCTTCTTTAAGATTACTTCCGGCAGGAATTCTTGTTCTAATTACAACATATTTGCTTAAAAGAGATTTAAAAATTTATATTTGTGACTTGAAGTGGTTTTTCGTATTTACAATTGTCGACGCAACTTTTTTTCAATTATTTTTAACTTATGGCATTCAAAAAACTGGGGCAGGTCTAGGCTCTGTTTTAATTGATTCTCAGCCACTTTTGGTGGCTATTTTAGCAAGGGCTATTTTTGGAAACTTAATTAATCCAATAGGATGGCTAGGTTTACTTTTTGGCTTGGGAGGAATAGTGTTCTTAGGAGTTCCGGAAGAATTACTAGGGAATTGGTGGTTAATGTCCGATACTGCTATTACTGATGTGGCTTTTAACTTTGGAGAGCTTTGGATGCTTGCAGCTTCGCTAGCAATGGCACTAGGAACTATTTTAATTAGATTCACTTGTACTAAAAGTGATCCAGTTGCTGTTACTGGATGGCATATGGTTTTAGGGAGTTTGCCATTACTTATTAAGCATTGCTTACAATCAGATTTTCAAATAATGCCAGATTGGTCAATTTTTGATTGGGGACTAATGTCATTCGCAAGTATTTTCGGAGGTGCAATAGCTTATGGATTATTTTTCTACTTTGCTAATAATAAGGAAATAACTGGATTTAGTACTCTCGCATTTTTAACTCCAGTATTTGCTCTTTTAAGTGGAGGCGTTTGGTTAGATGAAAGACTTACTGTTGTTCAATGGATTGGGGTAGTTTTTGTCCTTATTTCTGTATTTTTCGTTAGCAGGAGAAGGTCTCTATGGGAAGATAGATACACTGACAATACTGTTTAATCAGATCCTTGGTGCAAAAGTCCAAATAATGCGAATAGTTTTGATTAGTACTCCTATAGGTTTCCTTGGAAGCGGCAAGGGTGGTGGAGTTGAATTAACTTTAAACTCCTTAGTGACAGGTTTGCTTACTTTAGGTCACTCTGTAGAGGTGATTGCTCCAAGAAATTCTAAACTAAATAAAGATAATAAAAAAGCAAAATTACATTTTGTAGAAGGAGAAGATCAAATTAGTTGGCAGCATCAAAATTTTAATTCTCCTGTAACTATCCCAGACAATTCACTTCTAGCGGGAATGCTTGAAAAGGGATTGGATATTGCTAAACAAGCAGATGTATTGTTAAACATGTCTTATGATTGGTTGCCTATTTGGATGACTCTAAATACTGAGGCACCTATTGCACACATTATTAGCATGGGTTCTGAAAGTTCAGTAATAAGTAATTTAATCTCAAAGGTATATGATAAATATCCATATAATTTTGCTTTTCATTCAAAAACACAAGCCGATGATTATCCATTCATAAAAAAACCAATAATTATTGGTAATGGTTTCAAATTAGATAATTATACTTTTCAGGATTCAGTAAAGGGACCTTTGGCTTGGGTTGGGAGAGTAGCACCGGAGAAAGGTTTAGAGGATGCTGCTTATGTAGCAAATGAACTTAGCGAAAAACTAAATGTTTGGGGAGTTATTGAAGACGAGACCTATGCCTCAAAGATAGAGCAGTCATTTCCTCAAGGAACTATAGATTGGATGGGTTTTTTATCAACAGATGAATTACAAAAAGAACTCGGTAAATGTAGGGTTTTGCTAAATACCCCGAAATGGAATGAGGCCTATGGGAACGTAGTTGTTGAAGCTTTAGCCTGCGGGGTACCAGTCATAGCTTATAAAAGGGGAGGTCCTGGTGAAATTATTCAACATGGGGAAACAGGGTATCTTGTTGATCCAGATGATAAAAAAAATATGCTTTACTATGTAGAGATTATTGAAAAAATTGAGCGTAAGAAATGTAGAGAATGGGTAGAAAAAAATGCCTCCACAGATATATTTGCTAAAAAGGTTGTGAACTGGCTTAATAAAGCAATTGACGAATCTAAACAATAATGAAAAATAGTAAATGATTCTTCATAAATCAAAAAAAAGGCTTATTACCTTACTGCTAGTTTTAATTTGTGGGATCTTAATATTTATCTTAGGTTTAGGTAGTACAGGACTGGTTGATGAAACTCCTCCTTTGTTCGCAGCTGCTTCACGGGCAATGAGTGAATCTGGTGATTGGTTAACTCCAAAAGTCAACGGAATATTCCGTTTTGATAAGCCTCCACTCATATATTGGCTTATGGGTTTTTTCTACTCATTACCGAAAAACGAGATTTGGGATAGTTTAGGGACAGTTTCAGCAAGACTACCTTCAGCTTTGGGATCATTATTTTTAATGTTGATGATTGGAGATACTTTGTTTTGTTGGCCACAGAAGGGTGATAGACAATTCCTTACTCCAATAGTTGCATCATTAAGTTTCGCGCTGTCTCCATTAATAATTATCTGGAGTAGAACTGCAGTTAGTGATGCTCTTTTAACTGGAACCTTAGGGATTAGCTTGCTTTTATTTTGGAGAAGGATGGCAAGTAAAAATAATGATCAATGCATTTCTGCGTGGGTATTTTTAGGGCTCGCAATCTTAACTAAAGGACCTGTTTCATTCGTTTTGGCAACATTGACTATTACATCTTTCTTAATTAGTCAGAAGGATTGGAAAACTTTGCTCTGCAAGATAAATCCTAAAAAAGGTTTTTTAATAACAGTACTAATAAGTGTTCCATGGTATATCTTAGAACTCATAAAAGAGGGAAAGCCTTTTTGGGATAATTTTTTTGGTTACCATAATTTCCAAAGATATACCTCAGTTGTAAATAATCATGCAGAACCATTTTGGTTTTTTCTTTACATAATGATATTGGCTTCATTACCATTCACTCCTTTTTTGTATTACGGAATATTTACAGCCTGCAAAGATTTTTTGAAAACTTCAAAAGAAAATTACAATGTCACTGAATCTCTTAATACATATTCACTATGTTGGTTATCCTCAGTTTTAATTTTCTTTAGTATTTCTGCAACTAAATTACCAAGCTATTGGTTGCCTGCAATTCCAGCTGCAGCAATTTTAATTAGTAATAGCTTTGTAAACTTAAAAAATGCAAATGAAAGTTCGAAAAAAAGCTATTTATATTTATGGGTTTTTAATATTTTAATTTTGTTCGGTCTCTCAATAGCATTCTTCTTCTCAAATATTTGGCTAAGTTCAATAAATGATCCTGAAATGCCTAATCTGGTACCTAAATTAATAAACTCTGGAATAATTTTTAAAGCAAAATTGTTCTTCTCTTTATTTACATTTCTTGCGATAATTTTATTTTCTTTAAAACTTAAAAATATTTTTCTTTATCTTCAAATTTTTCTATTATTTGGACAATCTTTTTTGATGTCACCAATAAGAAAATTAGCAGATACTTCTAGGCAATTACCTTTGAGAAATATCTCAAAATTAATTTCAGATATTCGTGAAGGGAGGGAAACTTTAGCAATGATAGGTATAAGAAAGCCTTCCTTACATTATTATTCGAGACAAGTAGTTTTTTATGAACCAAATACTAAAGAAGGATTAATTAATCTCTATGAGAGGTTAAATAGTGATAGAAGAAAAAATTATGAGGATCAACCTGATTATGAATTCAAATCTTTATTGGTTGTTATAGATGAATATTCTTCGCTAGAGCAGCACTGGTCGAATATTAAGCATCAAAAATTGGGAGAATATGGGATTTATAATTTATGGCGAATTCAGAAAAGTGATTTGAATAAGTATTCAGAATTTTTAGTTAATAGCGGTTATAAATCTGACTGGAAAAATAGAAAAGTTGAAAAATTTTAACAAAGCTTCTTTTTAAGAAGAGCGTTTTTAAGATCATCAAAGCTGCACTGACTGGGTATTTCAATCTCATTAAGATCTTCTAGTAATTCAAGATCAATTACGGAATCCTCGGCCAAAAAACTAAAAACCTCATTAATGCTTATTCCCATATCTTGAGCCATCTCTGCGATTAGCCTTAGGGTATCCCTTCTCACAGAGATCCTCAGATCTAAAGGGATATATTCATTTTCAGGGTTTACTGACTTCATACTCTAAATCTTAAGACATTATGTAGTTTTCAGGATATTTTCTTTACAATATTCATTAATCATGCTGTTTAGGGAGGCTTTTAGTTAACTGCATTTAATAAAATATTTAAGAGAGGAATTGTAAATATTGAAATTAAAGTTGTGGTAAAAAGAATTTTTGATGCGATTTCTTGTTTAACGTCATAAGCTTCTGCCATTAATATTGTAGATATTGCCGTTGGGGTTCCTGCTTGAAGTATTACTGCCGATGATTGATAGAAGTCAAAATTTAAAAATTTACATATTAAAAAAACGATAAAAGGCAGAATAAATAACTTTAATAAAATTGAGAATTTAATTTCTTTATTAAGATCAAAAAATTTGCCCTTTTGATTTGTTATTATCCCCAGCCTAGTTCCCACAATTAATATTGCTATAGCGATAACTATTCTTGCTGGGATCCAAAGGTAATTCCCTAATATCTCATCTAGATGAAAAAGATATGCCATAAGTACACCAATTATCCCTCTTGAAGCAGGGCTATTTATCAATGCTTTTAATAAGCCTTCAAAATTTAGGATATTCTTTTTTTTTGTTTTTTCTTGAAGTAGGATAGGTCCAAATATCCAAGCGAATAGTGTTGTACCTAAGTCAAATCCGATAGTGAAGTTAATCGTTGCTGAGGGTAGAAGAGCAATTGCAATTGGTATCCCAAGAAAAGATGTATTCCCTATTAGGCCTGATAGCTGCAAAGTGTAATTTGAAAGCAAATTTTTAAATATTTGTAATTTATTAATCAGAACTATTAAAAATCCAATTAGTGAAAACGCTAAAAATGCGCTTTTAATAAGGTTTATATCTATACCCTCTTTTAATAAAAGACCCATTACACTTAAAGGGATACCAAATTTTATGAGAGGTCTTGCAATATATTTAGAAATCTTTGGATTCTTTTTCCCGAGAAAAAAACCAAAAATAAATATAGGAATAATATTTATAAAGAGAGTGTAGATGGTATTAATTAAAGATTTAATAAAGCAATATTAACTTGCCATAGCACAGTCAAAAAGTTTTTTTAACCCATGGATAAATTAAATTATTTTCCATATTGCATTATCAGGAATTAAAGGAGATTTATTTAGATCTTCTGGTTCTTTAGTTAAAACTCTCCATTTTGGAACTCTACAAGTGACATAAGCTGGGCTTTCTATTAAAACCCCTGGTTTCTCATCAAAAGTACATGTAAATCCTTCTTTCCAAAACCCACCATTGTTAAGGCTTCCTTTAAACCAAACCCAGCATTTTGAAGTTTTCAAGA
>QCBE01000024.1 GCA_003281715.1 Prochlorococcus sp. AG-347-B23 | reverse complement strand
AATTTTATAAACTTTTCTTTTGATCACGAAACATTTTCTGAAAATAATAAATCTCCACTCAATGTGGACGAATATGCAGTTAATAAAAAAATATTATCTGATGATATCAAAATGATGCATGAATTTATTGAGTTTAAATATTTTAAGAAAGTTATGAAGCGAAATAACAACATTATTAAATAAATAGTGTCACACTATTAATGTTTATATGAGAATACTCATCAATGGAATTTTGAAATTAAGCTAAAGATAAATATTTTTGAATATTTCTGATCAACTTCTTAAAGAGGGATCCAATATAAATTGAATCTTTAAAAATTCAGCGGACTAAATCCTCGTGGAGATATGAACCTTAGCCCGCTTTAAAAAAATAGCAATAAAAAAATATAAATACAATAAGTATGTAAATTTACTTTTGAATTAAAATTGGAATATAAAAACTCTAAATATAAATGGCAGTAAGTGAATTAAATGAAGATACACAGGATCAAATATGTGATCTTCTTGAAAATCTTCAGCAAATAGAGAAACTTAAAAATAAAGATATACGAATTTTGCTTGATAAGATAGTTAGGAAATATGGAGGAAAAGTAGTAAATAAATGAAACGCCTATTAATCCCACTATTAGTTTTGCTTACTTTTCCAAGTGTTGTTGATAGCTCCCACTTAAATAATCAGAGAGAACTTATAGTAACTACAGAAAGCACTAGGGAATCAATCGAGTTGGCAAAATACCTTAAAGAAAATGGTGTAGTTAAATATTCAGCATATTGGTGTCCTAATTGCCTTAATCAAAGTGAATTATTTGGTAAGCAAGCTTACAGAGAACTTAATGTAGTTGAATGTGCAAGAGATGGAATAAACAGTCAAACTAAATTATGTATTGATAAAAAAATTAAAGGGTTTCCAACATGGGAAGTAAATGGAAAACTAATTTTAGGTGTACTTTCACTAAAAGAGTTATCAAAGTTGACTGGATTTAAGAATTAAGGAAAATATAATATGATTAATGGCTAAATATTAAAGGTTATTTCTTGAGTACGATTCATACATCCTCCAGCTGGATATTTAATTACTTTTTTTGATATTAATCCAAAACTTATAGCAACTATTCCAATGCCAAATAAAGCTCTTGATCTTTTGCTTGAGATGAGATACTTCATTGGTTAATTAAAAGTATAAAATAGTAAAATTTACTAAATTATAACGTGGATTTTTTTGTTTAAAATATAATAAGTAACCCTAAATTTATAATTTTTAAAAATAAGTTTTAGATATTAAATATCTTGAAATTCCTTTATCAAAAAATACTTATATTTCTTTTTTCATTATTATTAGTTTTTATTTGACAGTCTTTTTATAATTAATAAAATGAGACTTTTATTTTTTATGAATAATAAAGAATTTAATTTGACTCAAGGAATGGCTTTGTTACTTTTGAAGCCATTAAATTTACCCGCTAACTACGTCCTAAATCTCATTATTTATATAACCAATCCTAGTAACAATATTGGATACTAATAGTCTTCCCAAACTGGTTTGGTTCTCCTCCAACCTTGAGCGATTAACTTTCTCCATTCATCTCTAGCTTTATCAACTTTAACTTCTTCTCTGGTTGTCATAAGAGGTGGTTCTTTTCCTAAAACACCAAGAATTCTTCCAGAGTCAATAAACATATATTCAAAAAATTTATCTTTATTTTGATTATTCTTTGAAAACCTCTTAACCCTTGAACGACTCGAATTTATAAGCCAAAAATTTGCTGTCAATCTTACTTATTTTATGTTTTCTCAATTGGAGCCATTGTTAATCCTTTGCTGAATAGTTGCTCATGATATAGCTCTGCCTGTTCAAGATTACCTCTCCATACCTCTGCAGATCCTGCCTTGTCAACTTTGATGGTTAGATCCCATGCTCTTCGTTCACTCATGCCTGGGATTATTGTTAGAAGACAATTTGCGACATGCTGAAAAGTATTAAAATTGTCATCAAGAACTATAACTCTTGCTTCTGGATATTTTGCTTTGGATTTTTTTGGATCTAAAACTGTGCCGAGTGAATTAAACATTATTGTCTTTAATAGTTTAATTAAATTAAAATTTCAACTATGTTCTTCAATTGAAAAGTATTGAAAATGTCTCGAGCGTGACTTGAACACGCGACCTGCGGGCTATGAATCCGCCGCTCTAACCAGCTGAGCTACCGAGACATGGGAATATTGTAAGGCATTGGTTGTACTTAATTACCATTTTGAAAATTTATTTGTTTGTGGGCCTCATATATAGCAATTCCGCATGCTACAGAAAGGTTTAGACTTCTAACACCTTTTTGATCATTGTTTCCAGTCTGTATATTCGGCATAAATATTGATATTAAAAAATTGCTTTTATCAATAATGGAATCGGGTAATCCTGAATCTTCTCTCCCAAATAGCAAAATATCATCTTGCTTAAATTTAAAATCCTTCAAATATAATCCATTTTTTTTACTAAAAGAAATTATTCTTTTTGTTGATTTTGAAGCTAAAAATTTTTCAAAATTCTCATACTGATTAACAGTAACTAGAGGCCAATAGTCTAATCCTGCTCTTTTTAAATATTTATCTTCTAGCTTAAAACCCAAGGGCTCTATAAGATTTAAAGGTATGTTAAATGCAGCACATGATCTGGCAATATTACCAGTATTTTGTGGGATTCTAGGTTCAAAAAGAGCGACTTCCAATTTTAAGTAGGTATTTCAATACTTATTTCATCTATTTTGATTGCTCTGCCGTTTATGGCAAGCCAATTATCTTTTGATATTTTGGTTATTCTCTTTTGAAGTTCGCCGATTCTTTCAATATATTTATTACCAATTTTATATTCAGAGACCAAACTCCAACCTACTTGTTCTCCAACAATAATTGTTATACTTTTTCTTTTCATTAAGAGACTTATAAGTGAATTCATTTTTCTTGACCATTCATTTTGTTCCTCGACAATACATTTCATAACGAATCCTCCAATAGAGTCTATTAATAATGGACCTTCTTCTTTCCTTAATGTATCTAATAGATCTGTCGTTTCTATTAATTTCCAATCTTTTGGCCTTCTTTTTCGATGTAAATTAATTTTATCTTGCCATTCATTATCATCTAAATTGTTTTCAGATAAGGCAACATAAGATAATTTTTTTACCTCCTTTGCTAGATGCTCAGCGAATTCACTTTTGCCACTCTTTGTCCCCCCTGTAATAAAAACTATATAAGATGAATAATTACTAGTACTTAAATCCTTGGCACTCATAAATTCTCTATTATTTAGAGAAATACCACCATGTTGCTAAAGGAATAATTGTGGCAGCAATTAACAAACCTATAACTATATAAGTAGCAGTTGAACTCTCAGTATCTTTTGATCTCATAGTGTTAAAATTTGGATCAACTACAGGATTGTCGATAGATGAGGGCTGACTTTTTTCGTAATTTATAACAGTCTTCTGTTGAGTAACACCAAAATATTTATTTATATTGTTAATTTCATTTGCGTATGTAGTCGACGGGATAAGAATAAAAATTAGGCCAGTAAAGATAAGGGAAAGTATATATTTATTGATGTTAAGTTTCATTTTAAGAGGTTTTGGTTAATTATATATTAAAAACCATATGTTTGAGTAATCTTAAATGTACTAAACAATATAATATTTGCATAATTTAATTAGAAATAATATATATAAAATATGGGATTCAATGGAAAATCATTAATATTAATCGGTGTAATACTCTTTATTTTTCAGATAGCAAATTTCATTTCAATAGAAACAATCACTCCTGAGCTTGAAAGAGCACAAGTTTTAGCTGCAATAGCTTCGTTAATTATTATTTTGATAGGTTTTTTATTTAAACAATTCGAACCATTAGCAGGTGAGAAAGCTGCTTTAAAAGGAGAAAATAAGTTTCTCTTCGATAGAAACCTGCCGGATGAAGTTATGGATGAACTTGCATGGGGTTCTGAAGCGATATTAACTTCTACAGCAGCAGCGGCAATATTAATTCACAATGATGGCGTTAATATATTGAGGAGGGGAATGACTTCAAATAATGATTTTAAACCTGGGGAAACTTGTCTGAGATCTATAAAAGATATGAAATTAATATCATTAGCAAACACAAAATTTTATCCTGGAAGAGATGAATTTTTTAATTTTTGTGCAGACATTCCATCTATCTTAGTTGTACCTATAAATAATAAGGCTTTTATATTGATAGGTGGATGGAGTGCTAAGTGTTTTACTAAGTCTGATGAAAAATGGATTAATAACTGGTCCAAAAAAATTAACAATATTTTTTCAAAAAATAAAATTTAAAAATAAATTATTGATTTAACTCTTTTATCGGTTGCTTTAAAACTTACTGATTCAGTATTTAAATTATAGTAAGCATTTTCTGAATTTATTTCATATTTTTTATCGTTATTTCCATCTTTTATTATATATTTTACTGGATTGAAAAATTCAATTATGTTATCTGAATCTAATATGGCTTTTCCCGAATTTAAGATTATATTTTGATTTTCAAATTTTATATTACCCTCTAATAGATAGTTAGTATTTTCTATATTCCAAATAAAATTATCAGCATATAAAATATCCCCATCTCTTTTAAGAGTTTTTAATTTAACATTACCTTTCAATTTAAGAAGTTTATTGTTGTCCGATAATGAAGATTCTTCTGAACTAATAATATATTTAGTGTCTTCCCCATTAAGAATATTAATGATAGGTTTTTTTAATTCGAATTTTAATTCAATATTGTCATAACTTGAATTTGGACTTGTAATTGAATATATTTTATCTCCATTTTGAGAGAAAATAGTCATATCAAAACTATCTATTTTTTGTTTAACTTTATTTTCATCAATTACATTTGGGGCGCAACCAATCATAAATAATGGAAGGAATGTTATTAATCTATAAATGTTGCTCATACTCCAGTTTATTTATGATTGGAGTGGGTTTAGGAAGACTTGAGTTACTTACTAATAAGCCCCAATTTAATTGTTTTTTCCAAGGAATTTCTTCTCTGTATATAGATCCAAGTTGTTCATTAATCTTAGTAGATAATTCGGGTAATAGAGGTAGTAATAACAATCCTATTATTCGGGTACTTTCTAAGACGTTATAAATAATTTGTTTAACTAAAGGTAGATTATTTTTCTCCTTTATTAACAGCCATGGCTGATTATCATTCAAATACAAATTTGTATTAATTGCTAGGCTAAGTACCTCATTAGCTGCTAGATCTAACTTGTATTTTTCAAAGTTATAAATATAGTTTTCAACTGCAATTTTGGCAAAATTCTCTAATTTATTTTCACTTAAAATTTTCTCATTATTTGGCACTTTATTATCAAACCATTTTCTAGACATAGATGATGTTCTATTTAATAAATTGCCAATTGTATTAGCTAAGTCATTATTGATAATGTCAACAAATCTTTTATCTTGAAAATCACCATCATTTCCAAGTGATATGTCTTTAATGAGGTACCACCTTACAGGATCATTTCCATATTTCGTAAGCAATAAATCAGGGTCGAGTACATTTCCCAAGCTTTTACCCATTTTTTGACCCTCTCTTGTAAGAAACCCATGCCCAAAAACCTTTTTAGGAACTTTCATATTGGCAGAAATGAGCATTGCGGGCCAATAAACCGCATGGAATCTCAGAATATCTTTACCAATAAAATGAACATCAGCTGGCCATCCTTCATTAATTGATTTTTCCAATGAATGTTCTGTCGCATCAGAACTAATTGCGCTTACATATCCAAGTAAAGCATCAAACCATACATAAAAGGTATGGTTATCGTAGCCAGGGACAGGAATCCCCCATGTGACATTTGTTCTTGATATTGAAAAATCCTTTAAACCTCTAGATACAAAATTTATAATTTCATTCTTTCTTTCTATGGGCTCTATAAAAGAAGGTTCGTTTATTATTTTCTCAATTTCTTTTTGATATTTTGAAAGCCTAAAAAAGAGATTTTCTTCATTCTTCCATTCTAGATTTTTTTGATGTATGGGACACTTGTATGTTGATGAGTTTTCTGGATTATCTTTAAATTCTTCACAACCTACACAATACCAACCTTTTTGAACTCCCATATAGATATCATCTGATGCTTTTACTCTTTCATAAAATTCATTAACAACAAATTCATGATTTTTTGAACTCGTTCTTATAAATTTATCAAAGGAAATTTTCCAATTCTTCCAATTTTTATTAAAGACTTCTGAGATTTCATCACAATGTGATTTTGGTTCAATACCCTTTTCATTAGCTGTTCTTTGTATTTTTAAACCATGTTCATCAACACCTGTGATAAAAATAACATCTTCACCTGCAAGCCTTTTATATCTAGCTATAGAGTCACAAACTATTGTTGTATATACACTTCCTAAATGAGGTTTATCATTAACATAGTATAAAGGGGTAGTAATGACAAAAGTCATAAAGCGTTTTTATTAATACTAACAGATATTTTTTTAAACTAATAACAACCTATTATGTTTATTATCTTATTAATAAATAAACTCTAAAAGATTACCACCATTTATAATATTTTTAACCTTATATATTTTATTACTATATATTTCTATTGATACAAAAAGAGTAATAAGTATTTCTAGTGAATAATCAGGAAAATAAACCAAAGCAATATTTTTTTTATGATTAATCCACTTAACGAATATTATTTTATAAAAAGATTTTTTTTCATTCTTAAAAAATAATGTTAAATATTTTAATTTATTATTTTTTAAAATATTATTATTTTCTGATTGTCTATTCTTTGAATAATCAATAATCTTAGAGATTGAATCTTTACTTAGAAGTTCGTAATTATGAATTTTATTATATACTTGTCTTTGTATAATTAAATCAAGATATCTCCTCAATGGTGATGTACATTGTACATACATATTAAGGCCTAATGATTCATGTAATCCTGGCTTAGTTGTTATGTAACTTCTTCCCATGAATTGTTTTAATATTATATATTTTATATCACTATCATTGTATCTTTTAAGTATTTCAGAAGGATTACAGTTTAATTTCTGAATCCTAAATGCAGCCGCTAAATTATATTTATTTATAAATAAACTTGTTACATAACCCATTAATATCATTGATTCTGCAACTATAATTTGTGATATTGTTTTCTCTAATTTAGTTAGTATAATCTTATCCTCATATAATTTAATTTTACTATTAGGACTTTCAAAAATAATTGCTCCTTGTTTCTTTCTGAATTTAATACTTTTTTCTAATAAATTTTTAATCTCAATTAATTCTATTTCTTCTTTAGGTTCTATTTCTAATATTTCATTTGCATCTTCATAGGTTAATTGATATTTTGGTTTTATTATTGCTTCAGTTATTTCATATTTATTTATTGATCCATCGTCATTAAATTCTATTGCTGCACTAATAGTTTCTGAAACTTTATTTTGAGCTAGATTTGCCTTTTCAAGAATATCATTAGGCAACATTGGGATATATTGATCAATTAAATATAAGCTGCTATTTCTCTTTCTTGCATTTAAATCAATATTAGAGTCATGCAAAAAGAGTTTGCATGGATTACTAATATGTATCCATAATTTTTTTTTATTTCCTTCTCTTATTTCTAATGAAACAGCATCATCAACCTCATGTGGATCATCAGAGTCAATAATATATGTTTTTAAATTAGTTAAATCTTTCAAATATTTGAAATATTAATTATAGTGCCAACTATATTCAATATGAATTTATCCTTCAGGATTTACGAAGGGTAAAAGAGCTACAATTCGGGCTCTTTTTACAGCTAATGTAAGATCTCTTTGTTGCTTAGAGGTTAAACCTGTCATCCTTCTTGGTAGGATTTTACCCCTCTCAGTTATAAATTTTTTTAGTAATTCTACATCCTTATAGTCAATAGGATCTCCAGGTTTGATAGGTGATAATTGTTTTTTAAAAATTGAATTAGGCATGATTTAATTTGATTTGGTTACTTTATTTCTTTGTGAATTGTCATTCTGTTTAAATGAGGATTAAACTTCTTTAGTTCTAATCTTTCAGTTGTATTTCTACGATTCTTTTCAGTAGTATATCTTGATACACCATTTGATCTCTTAGGATCTGTGCTTGTCCTAGCTTCAGTACATTCAAGGGTCACTACAACTCTTGTCCCTTTTTTTGCCATTTTGATTAATACTTTATTGTATAATTTTCTATTGTACATCTTCAACAAACTTTTTTGAAGATATACTCTTTTCTTTTTTCATCATTGATTAAAAAATATATATGAAAGTTTCTCAAAATTGGTTGAAAAATTTAGTAGAAATTACTTCTACTCCTGAAGATCTCTCTGAGAAATTATCTATTGGTGGATTTGAAGTTGAATCATTAGAAGATTGTTCAGAAAATGTAAGTGGTGTTGTTTTAGGTAAGGTATTATCTGTTTTAAAACATGAAGGATCTGACAAACTTTCAATTTGCCAAGTTGATATTGGCAATTCAAAGAATTTACAAATTATCTGTGGTGCGCGCAATATTAAACCAAATATTTATGTTTATGTTGCTACTGTTGGTGCGAAATTAAATGCAGTTGATTTAACTATTAAAAGAAGTGAAATTAGAGGTGTAATGAGTGAAGGAATGATATGCTCTCTTCAAGAGCTTGGATTAGAAGACTCTAGCGAAGGGATAGAGATTATTGATGAAGATTTAGCCTTAAAACATGAATTGGGCACTCCAGGGGCTGACTTGCTTGAATTAAATGATTTTATATATGATTTAGCCATTACAGCTAATAGACCTGACGGAATGTCTGTGATAGGTATAGCCCGCGAAATTTCTGCCCTTTTAGAATCCAGATTAAATTTTCCAGAATTAAACCACAAATACAATATTCATTTACTTCAGGGAATTAAACTTTGTCCAGAGGCTATAGAATCTGATTGCATATATACAATAAGCCACATTGAGGGAGTAAACGGAGATAAATTATCGCCAAAATGGCTTAAAGACCGTATAGAAAAATCAGGTATAAAGTCGATTAATCTTCTAGTTGATTTGACAAACTATATTCTTTTAGAACAAGGCCAACCCTTGCATGCGTTTGACAAAGAGAAACTATCTAACTTAATTGGAAAAGAAGTTTCTCCAGAAGACTTTTCTGTACGAAAAGCCAATGATAACGAAAGCCTTGTTTGTTTAGATGGTAAAAAATATGAATTAAATGAAAATATTACAGTAGTTACTTGTTGCGATAAACCTGTTGCTATTGCTGGGGTGATAGGTGGTTTAGAGACTTCTGTAAGCAATACTACGTCTTCTATTTACCTTGAAGGTGCTGTTTTTAATCCAGTTACTATAAGAAAATCTTCAAAGGCGGTTGGTATAAGAACAGAATCTAGCAGTAGGTATGAAAAAGGGATTTCATCAAAAAATACTATAAGTGCAGTAACAAGGGCAATTAATCTTTTAGAAGAACATTTTTCTATTAATTCACCAAAAATCAATACTTCCAATTTAAAAAATAATGAGGATATATTTATTAAACTACGGAGAAATCGAATACATAAAATTCTTGGTCCTTTAATAATTAACGATCAATTTGAAAAAAGAAATTTATCTGATAATGAAATAGTTGATAAATTAACACTTATAGGTTGCACTTTAAAGGATAAGAAATATGGCTGGGATGTAGCAGTAATTCCTAATAGATCTAATGATTTAATAAGAGAAATAGATTTGATTGAAGAAATTGCGAGATTAATTGGTTATGACAGATTCGACCTAAACCTTCCTAATCCAATTAAGCCTGGAAAATTATCATCAAAACAGTTGGCATTGAGAAAAGTAAAAAATGGTTTCATAGAAAATGGTTTTAACGAGGTACTAAGCTACTCTCTTGTTCCTGAAGAAAATGAAAAACTTATAAAGATTTCTAATCCTTTGTTATTAGAAACTAGTTGCCTAAGAGATAATATTTGGAAAGAACATTTGGAGATAGTAAACCGTAATATAAAAGCTGGACAAACAAGTTGTTATATATTTGAAATTGGAAATGTTTTTCATATGAAAACTGAGATTATTCAAGAAGAAATACTGAATGGTGCAATTTTGGGTAATAGACAATTTGGTAAATGGGTAAATTCTGGTAAAGAAAATGATCTTAATTATTACCAGGCCAGAGGAAAGTTAAAGGAAGCTTTATCATGTTTGAATATAAATATTGAAGACAAACCTACTGATTCAATTAGTTTTCTTCATCCAGGAAGAACAGCAAAGCTAGTTATTGAAGGGAAAGATGCAGGTTATTTTGGTGAAATTCATCCAAAACTAATAATAGAAAAGAAGTCATTAAAAAAAGTTTATTTATTTAGCATAAAAGTTTCTAGCCTTATGGAATCTAGTACGAGAAAAAATAAATGGATTCCAAAATTTAAGCAATACCCAATTGTTCCAAAAATGGAAAGGGATATTAATTTTGTTTTTAGTAAGAAATTTTTAATCAGCGAAATAACATCACAAATAAGAAAAACAGGAAAAAATCTCCTAGAGGATGTATATTTAATTGATGTATTTGAAGATATTAAACTTGGAGATGAATATATAAGTTATACATTTAGATTATCTTATCGTGATAAAGATAAAACATTACTGGACTCAGACATTACATCAATCCATTCAAATATTATTTCAAAAATTGAAAAATGCTTTAATACTAAATTGAGGAATTAAACGTATTGCGAGTCTTATATGAGACTATTAACTAGTCCATTTATTAGTCTAATATAAGATAAATAATAATCCTATAAAACTATTTAATGTTGTATTATATTAATCATGATTAATCTACTTTCTCTATTACTATCTTCAGTTCTGTGGGTACAAGTTCCTCAGTGGTCAGATGATTGGTCAAAATGTGCTATCGATGTTCCTGACACTTCTTGTCACTGGTACATAACTGCACCTGATAATACTTTTGGTGAAGGTTTTGATTGGGCAAGCGCTCCTTGGTTTGACGCAAACGGTTTAAGTGATGTCCCTAGTATTGACAAAAAAACTGTTATGCAAAAGCTTCAAAGTAAGTAGTACTGTCTTTAAGGCAGTTCTGCAAGACATAAAAGCAACTTATAGCAATACTTTCTAGTACTTAATAATTTCTTGGACATTGATAGGACAAAGTTTTTGATTTTTTGTTCAATTTTTGATTTTTCATAGGCAATAAATAGTTTGGTTATGATTCATCAAAATTAATAAATTATTTTATCTTATTAATCTATTTTAAGACTATATAATAGACTAATAATAAGTCTCATATAAGATGTACTATACAAGAAGGTTTTTTTAAAGTAAATTTTATTTTAATTTCATTTATACATAATTATTGTTTCCATAAATTTTAATAAAAATAATTAATGAAAATTAGAAATTTTGAACTTATCATTTATCTTATATAAGACTGTTAATTAGACTTAATATTAGTCTTATTTGAGAATTTATATACTAATTTCTATATAGATTTTTTAGCAATTGATAAGCTTCATTTAATTTTCTCATTTGATCTGTTGATCCTCCAGCATCTGGATGCGTCTCTAAGGCTATTGATTTATAGGCCTCCCTAATTTTACGAAACGTATGAGCGGATCCTGCTGATGTTGATAAATTCAATAATTTAAGTGCTCCATGTACTGTCATTGTTGAATCCAAAGTTTCAAATGAATTTGATCTATTATTTCGCTTAAATCTACTTACAAACCTTCTCATAAGTGTTGGTATTCTATTTATCAGATCTGATGTAGCAAAAGGGTCTTCTAAAACGCCAATCATTAATAAAACAATTTCAAGGGATGGATTTTTTTTTATCCAAAATGGGCATAATTCTGACATTAATTTATTGGCTGCACTCCACGTAAAGGGTAGATTTTCAGTTCCATCAAGATTTGGCCATATATCTCTTTCAAACCAATCTAACGATGCTTCTACTACATGATCATTAGGAACTGATCCATATAGGGTTTTCCAATGGCTAATTAACTCAATTCGACATTTTATTAATTCAGTTTCTTTAATTGTATTAATTTGAATGTCATTAATATTCTCCTTTAATTTTTCACTATTAATACTTCTTCTTAGATTCTTTACTTTTTTTTCAACAAAATTGGGAAGGCTTATGTTTGAGTTGGCTTTTTCTTTATATTGATTGTTATTTTTTAATCTTTTATTCAAAGATATCTCATTAACTTCTTTTTTTACGTCTGATTTAATTAATACCAATGAAGTATCTTCATCAATATTTAAATTTTCATTATTATTCTCGTTAAAGTCTATTTCTTGCTGTTGGTTCTTAGGTAGTAAATCATCTTCTTGAAGAAGTTCTTTAAGTATCTTTTCTATTACAGGTCCTCTTGCTCTAAATCCCCACTCTTTTCGTAATTGATCAAATCTGGAAATTAGTTCCTCAGGTAAATCAATTGAAATTCTTTTTGTATTTGAATTTTCAGGAATATTCAATAATATTTTCTTAAATAGTATGGAATTTATTTAATTTTATTCAAAAAAAATTGAAAGTCCATACGGAATATTATTTTTAAATTAAAACCAATTTATTTTTATGTCACAAGTCAATTAAGTATCTTTTTATAATAAAAGTAAAAAATGTTTAATTGTTATTTCAAGTCATCTAAAGAAAAGAAAAGTTTTTATCAACATAAGAAATTAGAAATGCTCAATTATATTAAGGATTCACTTGAACGTAAAATTGCCTCCGTAACAGCATCTATAGAAGTTCTAGAAAGCCAAATAAGCAGGGATAGGGAAGTTGAAGTAACTAACTAGTATTCAAACAAAACATTCTAGAAGTTTTTCAGGGCCGAATTTCTTCAAATAATTAATATTTGAATTTTCAGTTACTAAAAGATATCCTGCAAATCCTAAACCGTTAATACTAAAACCATGAATATGATCATTTTTTCTTTTTATAAAAGCGATCCATTTATTAGTTATTAAAATATTGTAAGGATATATCGGTTTCTTATCACTAGTAGGGTCCCCAAGTCCTAATTTCTTGCATAATTCTAAGTAAAATTCAAAAAGACATGATGGATTTTCTAAAAAATTAAATTTGGATACAATAATATTTTTTTTAAGCTTTCTATCTAGATCTTGATACGAATTCATCTCTAAAAACCACTTTTCTCTAGGGCATGATATCTCACCTTTGGATCTGCGCAGAAGTTGAAAATGCCTATGAGGTTGACTTGCGCCCGCAATTGGAGAACTATTGAAAAACCATAATCCACTAGTATCTTTATTAACTTTTTGGATTGCTCTCCAATCTTTAATATCTAACCATCCATTTTGAGGTTTCCATTCATTTGTAATAAGTAAAATATGACCTTTTTGTACAGGGTACTTATTTAATATTAGTTGATGATTATCACCAATTTTATCAATTTCTAGTATCTTTTCCCAAGGATAAAATGGATTTTGCTTAGGACCATAAATTTTTTTTTTATTAAATTTTGAAGTATCGAGTTTCCTAATTATGAAGTCGTCTTTTTCATATAAATCTCTTGTAATAATATCAGTTTTGAGAGGATATAATGATTCATCATCAATTGCTAATCGAGTTTGCTCTAGTGCTTTTTTCCAATATATTTCTAAACTCATTTAAAAAAATTTATCATTATCATTTTAAAAAAAAAATTAAACTTGTAATTACTTTTTATTAAATTGATATTCTTTCAATTTTTCCAGAGTTACTGATTCTAAGACTACAATATTTGTTGATTCTAATATGACTTTTGGTGCAAGACCGTCTAATAATGCTTGCTTCCACCTATCAAGACAAATACACCAATGATCACCATCCTTTAGTCCTGGGAAGGAATAAATAGGCATGGGAGTTATTAAATCATTACCCTGTGATTTACTATATTTCAGGAAATTATCATCCATTACACAACATATGGAATGATTCCCTCCATCATTTTTGTCATAGTTGCAAAATCCATCCCTGAACCACCCTGTCATAGGTGCGCAACTACAAATCTCAATTTCTTCTCCAAGGACATTTAACTGATTTTGATTATTTATGGTCATAGATTTTTTTATTAATAATAAAACACCAACATTTCTTTAAAAAAGGTTGACGAGTATGGGGGGTAAGGAGGTAATAATTCTAATAAGGTTTTTTTCATTATGGATTGGGACTTTACTGAAAACATTGCATTTAAAGCTCTTTATGAAGCTTTTAAAGATAGTGATGAAACTTCCGCATTAGAATTTTTATCTAGTGATGGTGCTTCATATTATCTTGAGTTAACACAGGATGCTGCTGGTGAGGGACTTGATCTGGGTGATAATGCAACGATGGAGGAACTACAGGAACAAATTATAGAATATTTAGAAAAAAACTAAAAATTTAGCTTAAGCGCTGAAATATTTAGCTTTTGAGTGTAGTGAAATGATAGCTGTAGTACTTTGTTCTGGATGGAGTTGTTCAGATTCATCCATGGTCAAGTTTATTCTTTTAGTATCCAACAAAGATAATTGTATGTTTGAATCAGATACTTTTGGACATGCAGGATAACCAAAAGAATATCTAGCTCCTCTATATTTTTGAGCTAGTATTTCTCTATTTTTGTCTGGTTCTTCAGAGCTAAAACCACATTCAATACGAATTAATGCATGGACATACTCAGCTAGAGCTTCTGCTAATTGCACTGTAAGTCCATGGAATAACAAATAATCGCTATATTTATCTTCTTTAAATAATTTTTGAGAATATTCACTAGCAATATCGCCCATGGTTACTGCCTGCATAGGAAATATATCTATCGGTTTATCATTTTTCAAATCACAATAAAAATCAGCTATGCATAAATTATTCCCAGATTTTTGTCGTGGAAAATTAAATTGGGAAATTTTATTTAATGATTTCTCATCAAATAAGAAAATACTATTATCTTTTCTCCCGCATCTGAAATATCCATAAACTGCTTTGGGGGATATAAGTTTCTTCTCTATAATTATCTCTAACCATTTATCTAACAATGGCTTAGCGTATGAATCCAAATAATTATTGTATTCATCTACGCTTTGGTTTTTTCCTTTTTTTATTTGCCATTGCCCACTAAATAGAGCTTTTGTATCTAAATAAAATATTAACCTATTTAAATCTATATCAACATCGTTCAAGACTTTCGTTCCCAAGAAAGGGGCTTGAATTGGAACTTCTTCATTTATAAATTTAGATCTTATAAAATTTTCTTTTAAATTTAATTTGGAAGTCTCGGTATGTATGGGTATTGATTTTTTAACAGCCTGAGAGTTGGATTTTGATGAAGCTAAATTAATATTTATACCCTCGTTGTTAATGAAACCCTCTGTATTTGACCAATTACCCTTTTTCTTATTATCCATATATTCATTCATAAATTTAAGATCAGTGAACGCATCTTTTCCGTACAATATTTTCCCTTTATATATTTTGCTACAGTCCTCATTTACAAATTTTGGGGTTAAGGCTGCGCCTCCTAATATTACTGGTACACTAATATTTTCATTGTTAAAAGCCTCTAAATTATCTTTCATAAAAGCAGTTGATTTAACAAGTAATCCGCTCATAGCGATGCAATCTGCATTGTGCTTTTTTTGTGCATCTATAATTGCTGAAACATCTTGCTTTATTCCTAGATTTATTACGTCATAACCATTATTTGTAAGTATTATATCTACCAAATTTTTTCCAATATCATGTACATCTCCTTTGACAGTTGCAATTAAGAGTTTTCCATTTGATATGTTTTCATCTACAGTTTCCATATATGGTTCTAAAATTGAAACAGCAAATTTCATTGTTTCAGCGGATTGGAGTACAAAAGGCAATTGCATTTGACCTGAGCCAAATAAATCTCCTACAACTTTCATCCCATCTAGTAAAAAGGTATTAATTATTTCAAGAGGTTTATATTTTTTTAACGCTTTATTTATTTGATCCTCTAATCCTATTTTTTCTCCATCAATAATATGATTTTTCAGACTTTCTTCAAGAGTTAAGTTTTTATTTTCTGAAGATGCTTTTTTGAAATCTTGAATAGATAAATCTTGAAAAGCCTTTGTTAATTCAACTAATGGATCATAAATACAAATATCATCTTCAAATTCTCTTTTATCATAAATCAAATCTAAGCAAAGCTTTTTAGTTTCTTCAGAAATTTTGGATAATGGCAAAATTTTATTTGGTGCGATAATAGCAGAATCTAATCCTGCTTTAATGCATTCATCTAAAAATATTGAATTTAGATTAATTCTTGATAATGGTGAAAGACCAAAACTAATGTTTGATATCCCAAGAATGATATGAATATCTGGGAAATTTTCACGAATTTTTAAAATAGCACTAATAGTTTCTTTAGCGTTTAATCTATCTTCTTCTATCCCTGTAGATATTGGCAGAGCTAAAGGATCAAAAAATAGCTCATAATCTGACAAACCACATTCTCTTGTTCTATTAATCGCTCGTTTGACAATCTTATATTTTTTTTCTGAATTCCTTGCCATTCCATCTTCATCAATTGTTCCGACAACAAGACCAGAACCATACCCTAAGGCTAAATTTAGTACTTGATCAAACCTTTCATTGCCATCTTCGTAATTGGTTGAATTTATAATACATTTACCACCAGCTGACTTTAATCCACTTTCCATTTTGTCAGCATCTGTAGAGTCAATCATTAATGGTAAATTTATATTGGTAACTAGTCTTGAAGTTATTTCTTTCATATCTTTCACTCCGTCTCTTCCTACATAATCGACATTTACATCAAGAACGTGAGCATTTTCTTTTTGTTGTTGCTTGGCAATTGCAACTAAGCCATCCCAATCGTCGTTATTTAATAACTCCCTTACCTTTTTTGATCCACTTGCATTTAATCTTTCTCCTACTATCAAAATTGAATTATCTTGTTTATATGGCACAGAGTTATATATTGATGAGGCAGATGGAATAAAACCGCTTGAATTTTTCTTACCATTGTTGTTAGTCCTTTCATTATCAATAATTTCATCGATTATTGAAGACAGGTATTTTATATGTTCAGGTGTAGTTCCACAACATCCACCTATTAATTGAACATTAAAGTCATATATAAAATTCATTAACTGCATCTTCAATTCTATTGGCTTTAATCTATAGTGAGCTACACCACCAATATTTTCAGGAAGACCTGCATTGGGAATGCAGCTAATAGCGAAGGGAGAATTTTCAGACAAATATTTAATATGTTCCTTCATTTGCTCTGGACCAGTTGCACAATTAAGTCCAAGGATATCTATATTAAATGGCTCTAATATTGTTAATGCAGAGGCAATATCAGATCCAACAAGCATAGTACCTGTTGTTTCCATTGTTATAGATACCATTACGGGTATATCAATATTTTTAATTTCAAGAATTTCTTTTGATGCTAATAAGGCAGATTTAATTTGTAAAACATCCTGACAGGTTTCAATCAAAAGAAGATCAACTCCTCCATCTATAAGACCATAAATTTGTTCTTTATATGATTGCTTTAATTCATCAAAATCTATATGTCCTAAGGTAGGTAATTTAGTTGTTGGCCCAATTGAACCTGCTACAAACCTTGGTTTATCAACTGATGAGTATTTGGCAGCAGCTTTTTTTGCTATAAATGCCGCATTTTTATTTATCTCATAAGCCTTATCGGCAACATCATATTCATCAAGAACTATTGATGAGGCTCCAAATGTATTAGTTTCTATAACATGACAACCTGCTTCTAAAAATGAATTATGAACCTTCTCAACTACCTCTGGCGATGATAAAACAAGGTTTTCATTACATCCTTCTAATTCTTTTCCTCCAAAGTCATCTACAGTAAGATTTAAGTTCTGAAAAGATGTTCCAGTACCTCCGTCAAAAATAATTAATGGTTTTTCATCTCTATTTAGATAGGTTCTGAAAGATTCCATTTTTAGGTAAAAATTAATTTATTTTAGTGAAATTCTTGTTACCCAATTATCATAGTCTTGAGAACGACCTTCTGTTATTTCTATAAGCTTACTTTTTAATTTATTCATTATTGGTCTTTCAACATTTAATTCAGTTGATTCAATTTTCTTAACTGGTGTAATTTTTGCTGCTGTCCCAGTTAGAAAAACTTCATCTGCTATTAATAATTCTGTTTTATCAACAGGCCTCTCAATTACATTTATTCCAAATGATTTTGCTAATTCAATAACACTAGCTCTAGTAATCCCCTCAAGGATATCTTGATCAACACCAGGAGTGATTAAGTCTCCATTCCTTACAATAAATAAATTCATACCACTAGCTTCGCTTACCTTACCACTTGAATTTAATAGCAGAGCTTCATCAAAACCCGATAAACTAGCTTCTGTTTTGGCTAATGAACTAGTAATATATGCACCACTTATTTTTCCTCTTAAGGGGAGAGATCTATCTTCTTGTCTTGTCCAGCTACTCATTCTACAAGAAACACCATCTGGGGATAGATAATCTCCTAGTTCAATACAATAAAC
>QCBE01000023.1 GCA_003281715.1 Prochlorococcus sp. AG-347-B23 | reverse complement strand
ATTTTCTTTAATATCCGAATAGGTTTCAATTAATCCTCCAGCCGCTACAGAACCTAGGATTGGAACACCTTCTACAAGATCTTCAACTAATTGCAAAGTTCTAGCTTTCCCTTCTTGCCATGAAATAAATCCTTTTTCTTGCAGATGTTTTAAACGACTTTGTATAGGTGCTGGTGATTTTAAACCCATAGCCTGCATCATTTGCCTAATTGAGGGACTATGTTGGAATTTTTTCACATATTCTTTTATCCACTCGTAAAGCTCATTTTGAGCTTCTGTTAGTTCTTGAACTGAATTTAACACAAAAACAAATGTATACTAATACATTTGTACCTCTTTAAAGAGCAAATAGCAAGTTTTTTAAGCTAAAAGGGATGATAACAGAGCTTGTTGAGTATGCATTCTGTTTTCTGCTTGCTCGAATATTCGACTTTTTTTACTTTCAATTACGTCATCAGTTATTTCTTTTGCTCTATATGCAGGAAGGCAATGAAGAATAATTGCATTTTTATCTGCATTTCTTACTAAATTCTGATTAATTGTATATCCAAGAAAGTCCTTATCTTTCTCTTCTTTCTGATTTTCTTCCCCCATAGATGACCAAACATCTGTATATAAAACATTTGCTCCTTGTACTGACGCAAAAGGATCATTAGAGATTTTTAATAAATTTTTATTCTTATATAATTTTTTTGCCTTATTTATTATCAAATTATTCGGTTCATAACCTTTAGGGCATGCGATCCTAACTTCGATCCCTAATAGAGCTCCATACAAAATGAGAGAGTTAGCAACATTATTACCATCACCTATAAATGTCAAAACTACGTTTTTAAAATCATTAAATTCCTCTTTAATTGTCATGTAATCAGCCAAAGCTTGGCAAGGATGTTCTAAATCTGTAAGGGCATTAATAACTGGCTTAGAAGACCATTTTGCATACTCTTCCAAATCAGATTGTTTAAAGGTTCTTATAGCAAGGACATCGCAATATCGACTTAAGACTCTTGCTGTATCTTTAATTGGCTCGCCCCTTCCAATTTGGGAAGTAGTTGGATTTAAATCAACAGTAGACCCACCAAGTCTAGACATTGCAACCTGAAAACTAACTCTTGTACGAGTGGAGGATTTATCAAAAATTAATCCTAAAACTTTATCTTTGTGTTCAATATTTAAGTCTTTATTTTTAAAATTTTTAGCGATCTCTAAAATATTAATTAATTCTTCTCTTGAGGTATCCAAGCTTGATAAAAAATGTTTTTTAGAAAGCTTAATTGGGTTCAACATCTAACTAACCTTAAAAACCTTAATTCCACTATGCGGGCATTTTACTTTCTGCCAAAAGAGTTTTAAGATCCTCACCTTCTATAACTTCTTCTTGAAGAATTTTTTGAGAAATTGATTCAAGGAGAGGTAAATTATTCCTCAAGATATTAAGTGCGGTTTCATGAGCATCATCTACTAAATCTCTAACTTCTTTGTCTATAGCTTGGGCAGTAGCATCGCTAACAGATCTTCTCGGATTATTGCCATTTCCTAAAAACTGACCTCCACCTTGTTTGTCGTAAGCAAGGGGGCCAAGAATATCACTCATTCCGAATGTACCTACCATTTGTTCGGCAATATCAGTAGCTCTTTGTAAATCATTTGAAGCTCCAGTAGTAATCTTTCCAAAAACGACCTCTTCTGCAGATCTACCTCCAAGAAGTGTAGCTATTTGTCCTTTAAGCTCCTCTTTTGAATTCAAGAATCTTTCTTCAGTTGGCAATTGGAGAGTATAACCAAGTGCACTCATACCTCTGGGTACAATTGAAATCTTTGCGACTTTTGAACCCCCAGGCATAAGATGGCCTACTATTGCATGACCAACCTCATGATAAGCTACTACTTTCTTTTCATCATCTTGTAGAACGCGACTCTTCTTTTCCAATCCAGCCACAACTCTCTCTATTGCTTCACTTAAATCTTGTTGTTCTACACTTTTTCTTTTTGCTCTGGCTGCAAGTAAAGCAGCCTCATTTACCATGTTAGCTAAATCAGCGCCTGCGAATCCACTAGTGGCTTGAGCAATAGAATCTAAATCGATTGAGTCTGCAAGTTTAACTTTTTTTGTGTAGATCTCTAGTATAGTTTTTCTACCTGATAAATCTGGTCTATCTACTAAAACTTGTCTGTCAAACCTTCCAGGCCTTAATAGTGCGGCATCTAGCACTTCAGGCTGGTTTGTAGCAGCTAGTACTATAACTGGCTTATCAGTTGAAGCAAATCCATCCATTTCTGTGAGAAGCTGATTTAAAGTTTGTTCTCTCTCATCATTACCACCAACTACTCCCATTGATCCAGAACGGCTTTTACCAATAGCATCTAATTCGTCAATAAAGATGATGCATGGTGCTTTTTTCTTAGCTTGTTCAAATAAATCTCTAACTCTTGCTGCACCAGCGCCAACAAAAAGCTCTACAAATTCTGAGCCTGAGATAATGAAGAAAGGAACTTCTGCTTCACCAGCAACTGCCTTTGAAAGAAGTGTTTTTCCTGTTCCTGGAGGTCCCACAAGAAGAACACCTTTAGGAATTCTCGCTCCAATATCAGTGTATCTTTCTGGTTTTTTTAAGAAATCAACTATTTCTGTTAATTCGTCTTTAGCTTCATCAACTCCTGCAACATCTGAAAATGTCACTTTTGACTCATCGTCAGGTACATAAACTTTTGCTTTACTTTTAGTGAAGCTTAAAGCTCCTTGAGCTCCTCCGCCCCCCATACTTCTTCTAGCAAAAAATTGAAGGACTAGGATAAAAATTAGAGGAGGTACAACCCAGCTCAAAATGGTCGAGAAGAAATTAGGTTTTTTGGGCGGAGCAGCTGCGAATTCAACTCCTTTACTTTCTAACCTTTGTGGTAGGTCCATATCAAATATTGGAGTTGTAGCCAAAACAGAAGGGGCTCCTTCTTCAGCTCCATTTAACTCATATCTAATTTGTTCTTGTGTGATATATGCACGCTTAACCTCGCCATCATTAACCTGATCTATGAATAAAGAGTAAGGTACCCTTGGGATTTGCATATTTTGGTTAGGGAAAAGGCTACTAAATAGAAGTAATGCACCAACTCCTATCAAAATAATATTTACAATTCCAAATCTTCTATTAGGTTGATTATCGTCTTGTCTTATTGGCATAGTAGTGGACAATTTTGAACTTATTATAAACTAAACGAAGAGTTTCCGTATCTGTATTGTTTTTTTTGGGTAAGAACCGTACGGTAATTTGACCCACAGAAATTATTGCAAAAATTAGTTTGCAAATGAACTCTTAACACATATATCATTCCCAATCAAACTAAACTGAGAATCACTTAATTTAATAATTTCATTCATTTCTTTAAATTTAAAATCACCAAGGGGATTCATACTATTTTCTCCACCTAAAATCTTTGGAGCAATAAAAGTAATAGTTTCCTGAATACAATTAGATTTAATAGCAGCGGTAGCCAATCTAGGGCCACATTCCCAAAGAACTTTATTATACCCTCTTTTGGCAAGTATTTTTGAAAGTAACTCTGGATTATCTGATGATACCTTTTCAACCTCCACACATCTAGGAAGCCTTTTGAGGAAATTTTCATTTGCTGTAGATGAATCATAAATAACTAAAGTTTTTGCATCATCACAATCCCAAAGATTAGATTTTGAAGGCAGATCTAAACTTTTTGTAAAAACAACTCGCAAAGGCTCAGGATTTTTTGAACCTCTAGTTGTTAAAAGTGGATTGTCTCTTCTTAAAGTGTTACCACCAATGATTATTGCATCAAATTCTGCTCTAAAAGAGTGAACTAATGACCTTGATTCTTCATTAGTAATCCATTTACTTCTACCATTTTTTAAAGCTATTCTTCCATCAATACTCATTGCCCACTTAAGGACACCAAATGACTTTTTTGTAATATTCCTATGAATGAAAGCCTTATTTAAATCTAAGGATTCTTTTTTACATAATCCTAAATGAACTTGAATTCCTGCTTCTTTTAGCAGCTTAATACCTTTACCAGATACTCTTTGATCAGGATCTTCAATAGATATATAAACCTTTTTTATCCCAGAGGATATCACCTTATCTACACATGGAGGTGTTTTCCCTTGATGACAACAAGGTTCAAGATTTACATACATCGATCCTTCTTTAGCATCTTTTTTTAAATTATTAAAAGCCATAGCCTCAGCGTGGGGCATGCCAGCCTTGTAATGAAATCCTTCTGAAATAAGACTTCCATCTTTATCAAGTATCACTGCTCCCACCCGAGGGTTAGGACTCGTTGTATTTTTGCCTAAAGAAGCTAAAAAAATTGCTCTTTTCATCCATTTTATATGGCTTACATTTTTTTCAGACATATTTTTATTTAAAGATCAATTAAGTGATCTCCATTCTTTAACAACGAAGGGAGGGACGGGTAATTCCGAAAAAACTCCTGACAAAGATAATCTTAATGGTCTATTTTTATCTAAATTTCTGATCAATTGATCGAGATCAAATTCTGCAGCAGCTTGTCTTCCATCATTTGCTAATTCCTCATTAATTAGTGTTTTATCATCTAAAAGCCACTTTTTTCTTCCTGATTCAACCCTTAACTCAGTGGGATGATCAATCCTGAGATTTCCTGGATAACCTATTACTCTCAATATCAATTTATCTGCAAAAAGAGGTGATTTGTAAGCCACTAATTGCCAAGTTTCAAAGTCTAAGTCCCTTAAAAACTCACTACTAGCATTTATTAATTCCCCATTTATTTCTGTTTCGGCAACTTCTGCAGATACTTTTAATGGATTAAAAATAAAGGATAGTAATAAAAGTAAAGGTAATATTCCTTTAAAAAAATTTTTATTTAATTTTGTAATTTTCTTCATTTTCAGAATCCATCAAAGCGTCTAATGTTACAGCCGTTCTTACAATAGCTTGATACCTTTTTATTATCTTACGATTTTTTTCTATAACTCGAGATAATTTAAAAGTGTCTTTTTCAGAATAGTTTGATGTTAAATCGTTAGAATCTTCTTCAATAAACTCAAATTCACAATCTTTATTAATTAGAGTTAATAATAAATCATGTAATCTCTTTCTTCTTTCAGACAATTAATTTAATATGATAACTCGAACAATAATAAAATAATTTAATGAAACATACAAACAGTTTAGTTCTTTTTCATTAACTATTGATGACTGAAGTTTATAGAAGAATACATGTGGTAGGTATTAATTCATATATATTTAAAGACTTACCTTCCAAATTACAAGATCTATTTTCAAAGACAGAGAATATTGCAGTACCTAATTTATATTTTGAAGAAATTAAATCATGGAGCAAAAGTGGTTTAGGAAAAAAGAAATCATTTTTTTCTAGCAAGAGTAACAACGAACTTGTTAACTGGCTTAGATCAAAAAAAACTGATGTTATTTTAATTTCAAGAGGAGATCCACTTTGGTATGGGATTGGAAGAATATTACTGGAAAATTTTTCAAAAGATGAATTAAGTTTTTACCCTTCAAATGCTTGCATTCAATTAGCATTTAGTAAGTTAAAGATCCCATGGCAAGATACTGTTAATATAAGTATTCATGGCAGAGATTCGACTAAGTTAATTGAGACTCTTAAAACAAGGCCTTCAAGTTTAGCTATTATTACAGATTCAAATAACAAAAGTTTAGAAATAATCAGAAAAAACTTATCAGAGTTAAATCTGATTGACTTCTATGATTTTTGGCTCTGTGAAGAGATAGGCTTCGATGATGAAAATATAAGAAAATTAAATCTTAAAGAGTCATTGCCCTCAGATATATCAAGTTTGAACATTGTTGTTCTTACAAAAACAAAGAAAATTTTTTCAAATAATAATCTCCCTCTTTTCGGAATCAATGACAGTGTTTTTAGAACTTTTGATGATAGACCAAATTTGTTAACTAAAAGGGAGGTTCGCGTTCAAATCTTGGCTGATTTAGAGCTCCCGAAACATGGTGTCATTTGGGATATTGGAGCAGGTTGCGGGTCAATTGGTTTAGAGGCATTAAAATTAAGGCCTAATTTAGATTTGTTCTGTATCGATAAAAGGATTGGATCAAAAGCATTAATACTAGAAAACTCAAAAAGGCTTGGAGTTAAACCAAAATTTATTCTTGAGGAAGACATAATTAAAACCTTGAATACGAGTAATTTAAGTTCTCTTGAAAAACCAAATAGATTGGTAATTGGAGGATGTAATAAAAAGACTAAACTTCAAATTATTAATAAATTGGCTCAAAGCATGAGATTTGGAGATATTATTGTTGTCCCAATAATAGACATTCAAACTATAGAAGAATTAAAAGAGCAATTAGAAAATAAAAAATTCAAAACAAATTTAAATTTAATTCAGACTTACAAAAGTTTAAGTATCTCAGAGGGAATGAGACTTGAACCAAATAATCCTGTTTTTTTATTAAAAGGGAAAAAATCTATATAAATATTTTATTTATTAGGTTTAGCTACATGGGGTAATCCCCAACCTAATTTATTTCTTAAAACCTGGAAAAATTCATGATCTTCAAGTCTAATAAACTTGACTGAGTGCTTACTTTTTCTAATTAAAACTCTATCTTCAGGCCAAACATAGCAACCAGCATTTCCATCAACAACCATAACTAACCTTTCAGGAGTTGCTGGAAAAACAGTTACTGGCTCTGAATCATTAAAAACCAATGCTCTTGATGCCAATGAATGTGGAGCGATTGGAGTTAATTGCACGACTGGGCAATCTGGTGTAATAACCGGTCCACCAGCACTCAAAGAATATGCAGTAGAACCCGTTGGAGTAGATAAAATTACTCCATCAGCTGAAATATCCACAGGAGCATGTCGCCCTATTGAAATCTCAAAATGGCACATACTTGTAAGAGGTTCTCTGTGAAGAGCCATCTCATTAAGGCAAAGTGACTCCCATCTCCTCTGATCATTCCTCATTACACTAATGATAAAGCAAGTTCTTTCTTCAATATCCCAATTTCTAGTGATAATTTTTTCAACAGCTTCCTCCAAGTTAGATAAATAAGCTTCAGCAAGAAATCCTAAATGGCCAGTATTAATTGTAAGAATTGGAATATTAGCAGGTGCCGTTTGCCTCGCCGCAGAAAGCACAGTTCCATCTCCACCAAGAACAATAGCAAACTCAATTGACGAATCAAAACCTTCTGGAACACAATTTGTATATCCTAAAGGGCGCACGTGTTGATCAGGGTTAGCAAAACCAACCATACCCCCAGAACTACTTACCCTTACAACTTCAAAATTGGATTTTTCCAATTTTTTTTGAACAGAAGTTGCAGTTTTAACAGCTAGTTCTTTCCCGTCATTAACAATTAGTCCTGCTCTACGTACCAAAAAAAAAAATAAAACTAGGAGTATTTTAAACTAATTTGTTGGACAATCCTAATTTTAAAATTCAATTTTATTAGAACTGCTCTAAAAATCTAAGATCATTTGTATAAAATTTTCTAATATCATCAATCTGATGTCTCACCATACAAAATCTTTCAACTCCTAGTCCAGCTGCAAATCCAGTCCACTTCTCAGAATCTATTCCTAATTTTTCTAAGACCTTCGGATCTACCATTCCGCAGCCCATTACTTCCAACCATTTACCTTTCCATTGTACGTCTACTTCCGCCGAAGGTTCAGTGAATGGGAAATAACTAGCCCTAAATCTTACAGGAATATCACCAAAAAAGGCTTTTAAGAAAGTAAGAACTGTTCCTCTTAGGTGACTGAAATTTATATCTTGATCAATACATAAAACTTCAACCTGATTGAACACTGGAGAGTGAGTAGCATCTACCGCATCTCTCCTATACACTCTTCCAGGAGCAATAATTCTTACTGGAGGTGGATTATTTTCTAAGTATCTGATCTGAACAGGAGAGGTATGGGTCCTTAAAAGATGATTTTCATCTAAGTAAAAAGTATCCTGCATATCTCTTGCAGGATGATTTTTGGGTATATTAAGGGACTCAAAATTATAAAAATCAGTTTCTATTTCAGGTCCACTCTCCACCGAATAACCTAAACCACAAAAAATATCTATTATCTCATCTTGCGTTGCAATTAAGGGGTGGTTAGTTCCAGGAGGTGTTCCAATTGAAGGAATAGTTACATCAATTTTTTCGTTTTTAATTTGCTTATCTAAAGCTTCACTATTTAGTTGATTTTTTCTTTTTGTTATTAGATCCTGCAAATTTATCTTTATTAAATTTGCTTTCTGGCCAACAATCGGTCTATCAGTAGTAGATAATTGCCCCATTGTTTTAAGAATAACTGATAAATCACCTTTTTTTCCTAGTAGGGAAACTCTCAAGTGATCCAGTTCTGCATGAGTAATAGCCTTATCAATATTATTTTTTGCTGTAAGAGAAAGATTATTTAGTTTTTCCTCAATTTGACTTAATGATTCAATTTGACTCACTGATATAGTAAAAATAAGTATTGCTTTATCTTACTTAAATATCGTCCATAAATAAAATGTATTGATTAATGGAACCGTTAAATATATTAATTAGTAATGATGATGGTGTTTTTGCAGAAGGCATAAGAGCTTTAGCAAAATCAGCACAAAAAAGAGGACACAATGTTACGGTAGTATGTCCTGACCAAGAAAGATCGGCCACTGGTCATGGTCTTACTTTGCAATCTCCACTTAGAGTTGAGAGAGCGGACGAATTATTTGGGAAAGGTATCAAAGCCTGGGGATGTTCTGGAACACCTGCTGATTGCGTCAAATTAGCACTATCCGAACTTCTGAATAATAAACCTGATCTAGTTCTATCTGGAATAAATCATGGGCCAAATTTAGGGACAGATATTTTTTGTTCAGGAACTGTTGCAGCAGCCATGGAAGGTACTTTAGAAAATGTTCCCTCAATGGCAATAAGTGTTGCGAGTTTTAAATGGAAAAATTTCGAATATGCTGGAGAAATAGCAATTAATATTGCTGAACAAGCAATTAACGATAGTTGGCCACCTTCACTTCTATTAAATCTTAATATCCCTCCCTGCGAGAAAAATATAATAAAGGAATTATCCTGGACAAGATTATCAATAAGAAAATATAAAAATCAATTTTCCAAACGCGAGGATCCAAGGGGTGACGATTATTATTGGTTGGCAGGTGAAGTAGTTTTAGATCTTAAATCAAAAGGTTATGGTCCAAAGAATTGGCCCAGTGACGTATCTCAAATACAAGAAAATAAAATATCGCTTACACCAGTAGAACCAGATTTATTTTGGAGAGGAGGTTTGGATTTATTACCTAAAATTAATAATTCATTTGTAAATCCTTCTTAAAAGCCACAAAGAAAAGCAAAGTCCAAAAAAATGAGCAGCAATAACTTGTGTATTGCTTAGCACCGATAAAATCTCAAGCCCAGTAATTGGGATGTCAGATGTCGCTGTAATCAATTGCCCAGTCGTCTGAGAGGATGCTTGTATAAATAGGGCGCCCATAAGCGCCTGATATCCAATTAATCCAAACAAAATTCCTAATAAATCAACTACTAGACCTCTTTTAATTAATTTACTTGTTTGTCCTCTTGAGGGTCTTGCATTACTCGCAATTGCTCTACCTGCTCTAACTAATAACCAACCTTGCCATAGACTAAAAAGTAGTAAAATCAAGGATATTGTTGTAAGAGAAAGTCCAGGGGTTAAGCTAAGCTGTCCTTCGCTATTATTTACAACATTTGAAAAAAGCAAAACAGCTGCAACAACAACACCTAAAATGGATTGAACCCAAAAGCGTATCCAGCCGATGCGCCGCATTCCAAATGAAAGCGACTGAAAATCAATTTTGTCAGACATTCATTTGATTGAATAAACTATTAACTATTCAAATTTGCCATCAAAATCATAAAATTGCACGTAATCTTTTGATCTCTTTAATATCGCCATCTGAAGTTAAGAATCCCACTTCAATAGCTATTGGAAGTTTTGATGGACTACATGCTGGCCACAGAAAATTAATAAAAAGTGTAGTTGAAGAAAATCAATATACCCCAACAATTGCGAGCTTCTGGCCTCATCCCAGAGAAGTTCTATACAAAGAGACTCGTCTCAGACTTGATCTACCTGATGAAAAACTCCACATTCTTGAAGATCTAGGAATTGAACAATTAGTTCTGATTCCTTTTGATGAGGAATTATCTAAATTAAGTGCAGAAAGTTTTGTAAGGGATATTTTGATAAATCAATTACAAGCAAAAAATATTTCTGTAGGTGCTAATTTTAAATTTGGTTTTAGAAGAAGTGGAGACATAAATACTATAAAAAATACGATTAAGGATACGGATATAAAACTAAAAATCATTCCAATTTTAGAAGACAATGAAGGTAGAATCAGCAGCAGCAGAATAAGATTTTTATTGGAGAAAAGTGATCTAAAAAATGCTTTCAAAATTCTTAAAAGGCCTTATAGTTTTAATGGAAAGGTTATAAAAGGAAAAGGGATTGGAAGAGATATAGGATGGCCTACCGCAAATCTTGAAATAGATGGCAGAAAGTTTTTACCCGGAGAGGGAGTATACGCAGCTTGGACAACAATAGAAAATTTCAACCAAAAAATTGAATCTGTTATGAATCTTGGCTCTCAACCAACAATAGATCCTTTGCTGTCATCTACAGTTGAAGTTCATTTGATAAATAAAGATATCGATCTATATGGCTTAAATTTATCTATAGAACCAGTTGAAAAGCTTAGATCTCAAATCCAATTCCAGAATATAGATGAACTTTCTAATCAAATAAAAAAAGATACAGATAATGCCCTAAGAATTTTTAAAAATTACAACCAATAAATTATAAATGCGCGATTTCAATAATAAAACCCCTCAAGATTTAAGAATTTATCAAATTATTGACGCTAATCTAGATAGAGCTAGAGAAGGGCTAAGAGTACTAGAGGATTGGGCTAGATTTGGACTAGGCAAAGAAAAATATGTTGAAAGGATTAAAAATTTTAGACAAATTTTAGGTAAAAATCACTTAGAAGTTTATAAACAATCTAGGAATCATATTGAGGACAAATGCAAAGGATTAATTCATCATGAGCAAAGTAAGAGAAAAACATCTGAGCAGATTATAAGTTCTAATTCAGGCAGAGTTCAAGAAGCATTAAGAGTCGTAGAAGAATTCTCAAGATTGAATAATTATGAGCTTTCAAAAATAGCTTCGGAAATTAGATATGAAATTTACACTCTAGAGGTAGATTTATTAAGTTTAAGCAAGTGTAGAAAGTCTGTGGAAATATTAAAAGAAAATGACTTATATGTAATAACAGATCAAAAGGAACACTTATTAGAAATAATAGAAGAAATTTTAATTGCGGGAGTAAGAATCATTCAACATAGATTTAAAGCGGGATCTGATAAAGATCATCTCCAAGAAGCAATACAAATTAAAAATCTATGTGAAAGATATAATTCTTTGTTCATAATTAACGATAGGGTTGATATTGCTTTAGCGTCAAATGCGGATGGGATTCATCTCGGACAAGATGATTTAGATTTAAAAAGCGCAAGAAAATTATTAGGTTATTCCAAAATTATTGGTATAAGCGCAAATAATGAAATTGATATTTCTAATGCTCTTAAGGAGGGTTGTGACTATATTGGAATAGGACCAGTATTTGAAACTACGACAAAAAAGAACAAAAAACCTCTAGGTATTGAAAAGATCAAAACATTAACAAAAGATTTAAATATTCCTTGGTTTGCTATCGGAGGAATTAAATCAAAAAATATTTCATATTTAAAAAGAAATGGGGTTAAGAAAGTTGCCTTAATTTCCCAATTGATGAATTCTGAACATCCTAAAGAAGACGCTATTATGATTTTAAAAGAGTTGACTTATGAAAATTAAGGTAAATGGAGAAGAAAAAAAAATAGCACTTGATCAAGAAAAGGCTTTGCTATCTAAAGTATTAAGCATGATGGGATATAAACCAAACACAATTGTCGTAGAGTTAAATGATTTAATTATTAATTCAATAAAATGGGGGGAAGTGAAACTTAAAGATGGCGATAATTTAGAAATCGTCTCAATTGTTGGTGGTGGTTAAAAGACAATATTTTTTCAAATTAAAAATCTTCATAATTTTTTAAGTTTAAGCTTGAAACAATAACCAAATTTTTCATGTTTTCGATTTATATTCTTAATACTTAAATACAAAAATGAAAGAAAAAACTGAGATTAACTCAAGATCCCTAAAATGGGAACAAAATGGGGAGTTAGCACACAAAGATCTCTCTGAATTAATTGAAAGATTAAAAAATGTAGAAAGTGAGCATACCTCTTCTGAATTATCTAGATTAAGTACAAAATCAAACATAAAAGATTAAATTTGTTACTTAGTTCTTGTTTTTATAAAAATTTGTACCAAATTATAGTTATTGAATAAAAAATAAATAAATGCCGAAACGATTCCCTGAATGGGTAAATACAGAAGTCGTTATTAAGGCAATCAAAATGAGAGAAGAAGGAATGCTTTCAAAACAACTTAATTTATGGATAGAAAGCCTATTAGAAATAGAAAAAAAGTAAATATTTATGAAATACTTTTAAGAATTCTCAGAGCCGCCATTGCTGCACCATATCCATTATCTATATTCATTACTGCAATACCCGGAGAACAACTAGACAACATACTATTTAAAGCAGTTTGCCCATCCTTACTAACGCCGTAGCCCACTGAGACAGGTACTGCAACTATAGGTTGCGCCAATAATCCTCCAATAACTGTAGCCAAAGCTCCTTCCATTCCTGCACAAACTATTAATACATCATATTTATTAATTTCTTCTAGCTGACTCATTAATCGATGAAGCCCTGCTACTCCAACATCTATGAAAGATTGACAATTCACTCCATAAATTTCAAGCGCTAATTGTGCTTCAAGTGTAACAGCCAAATCGCTGGAACCTCCAGAAATTATTGCAACTTTCTTATTTGTATCTATTTTACTCAAATTTTCACCAATTATTAAACATTTTGCTTCTTCATAGAATCTTGCATCATCAAACAAATTTAAAAGAGCATTAGCTTTTTCACTATTAATCCTTGTAATGAAAACAACCTCATTCTTACTTAATACAATTTCAGTTGTCCTCTTTAATTGATTAATACTCTTGTCTTGTCCCCAAATTGCTTCAATGAGTCCAATCCTCTTTCTTCTTTGAAAATCAAATCTGATATCTAAATTCATCCTTGCTTATCTAACTCTCCCTCACGAATTAATTGAAAAGGATTTTTACTAACATTTAGGGCAGTTTTAACATTATCCTCAAATTTTACTTGAACTTTATTTACTTCTGACATTGGAATACTTTTCCATAATTTCTTACTTTTCCAATTTACCAATATTAAAGCTTCTTCTTTTTCTTTATCCCAAAATAATTGTCTCCCCAAGAAACCATCTTGAGAAGATAACCATGGATCCCATATCTCTTTTTCAGCATTCAACCATGCTGCTTTTGCTTCGGCAGGGACTTTAAGTCTTAATTCTTCTATAATCATTTCACTTTGATAACTATCCATAGTAAGAGCTTTTAAATTAGGAATATCAGATTGAAAAATAAAAACTACTAAGCAAATTAATATTAAACAAAATTGTTGGAATTTTCTTTTTAATTTTAATTTCATTTTTTCTCAAGTAACACTACAGAATGACAACTTATACCCTCCTCTCTTCCTTCTGGTCCCAATCTTTCATTCGTAGTTGCTTTAATACCAATTAAAGTTTCATCAATATTTAAGATCTCAGAAATGTTTTTTTTCATAAGTTTTATATGCGGCATTATTTTTGGCCTTTCAGCTATAAGAACACTATCAATATTGTTTATTTCCCAACCATCTTGTCTTATCAAGTCAATTACTTTTGATAACAAAAACAAGCTATCAGCATTTTTCCATTTTTCATCAGATGGTGGGAAGTATTTTCCTATATCACCAAGGGATAGAGCTCCTAATAATGCATCCATTATTGAGTGACTTAAAACATCAGCATCACTATGACCATCAAGTCCTAGATTTTTTGGGTGACTTAATTTAACACCACCAATAATTAAATCTCTCCCTAAGACCAACCTATGAATGTCATAACCATTACCGATTCGTAATCTTGGTGATTTATTTTTCATTAAAGTATTTTAATAAGTCTGAAAATAATTATTTTTGAATCCTTAGGATAATCTTATTATATACTTCTTCAGTTGAGCAATCTGTAAATACATTTTAATCATGACTAGGATGAGATCATCAAGGAGTAAATTTATTAAAAATGAAAAACAAAAAAAATTTATATTTTAGGAACAGCAAAGTTGGTAAATTTTTATTTTTTAGTAGAATATTTTTAGAATCATAATTTTAAATTGCGAAAATTTGATACCTACAAATTTTTTAGAATAATATTAAACAAAGTTAACCACCATATTGCAAAAAAAAACCTTCTTAAGTATCAACAACTTGTAATTTTATCTTTTGACCATATTGGATTAAGAATAAATTTAGATGGTAGATATGAAAATGATCTTCTAGAAGTTCTAGAGACTTTTATAAAAAAAAGAATCCCAAATTCCAAATATATTTCTGTATTAGATATTGGTGCAAACATAGGAAACCATAGCATTTTCTTTTCAAATTTTTTTAAAAAAGTTTATGCTTTTGAACCAAATCCTATAACTTATGAAATTCTAAAAATTAACTCTAAGTATTCTTGTGAAAGAAAAAATATTGAAACTTATAACTATGGAATGAGCGATAAAAGTGAAAAAGGTTACCTTCGTGCAAATCTATCCAATATAGGAGGTTCTAATATAATTTCTAATGAAGAACACTCTCGAGATAATAAAAATGTATACTCAATAGATTTAGTTTGTGCAGATGAACTAGAATATTTAAAAAACATAAAAATAGGTTTAATCAAAATTGATGTTGAAGGGCATGAATTAAAAACTTTATACGGTTCAAAAAGTTTAATAAAGAAAAATAAACCTATAATTTTTTTTGAACAACTGAAAAATGAAATCAATAATAATTCTTCCAAAGTTATAAATTACTTAAAAAACTTAGATTATTGTTTTTATGAATTTAATAAAAGTTTTTATTTTGGAGAAAATATCCTTTTAAGATTTTTATCTTTATTTATGCGCTCATTATTTGGATATAAATTTTCACTTAAAAAAACATCAAAGTTTCACAAAAAACATTACGATTTAATCATGGCAGTCCCTACTGATTATTCTTTTTAAAATTAAAGAGAGATTCAAATAACTTATTTAATTTTAAAGAATTATCTGTAACTGGTTTGTGATTTGTAATTTCTGGTTCGTTTGGTTGCACTCGGTTTGTAACACATCTGTAACTCAAACTTTAACACAAAAACCTAGTTATAACTACCAATCAGGGTAAATGTCGTATTCATTTCCTATACGGAGGCGTGGATAATTATTTTTCATAACTAAGGTTTTGAGTAATTTAAAACAATCTGTAATTATTCTGTAATTCCAGATGGATATTTTACTTAATAGTTAATGATACTTTTACCTCCTACTTAGCATTTTAACAATAAAGAGAACCATTAAATTAATAATGATTCCTAAGTGTATCTTTTACGAAAAATTACCTCAAAGTTTGTGTGGTGTAATTTTTACTCCTCATTTTTTTAAATAGCAACATTTTGCATTGAATATTAAAAAAACTCTAATTCTATTTCAATTTTCAAAAACTTAAAAATTTACTTTTTAAATTAAATAATTTGATGAGATAATAATAATCTTAAATAAAAAAATATCTAATTTACAAGTTATCATATTAAGAAATTCAAACAATTAATGAAAAAAAATATTTTTATTATATTGAATAATGATCTCTTAGTCACAGAATGGCAATATAAGTGCCTATTAAAAATAAAAAATCAAAATCTAGTTTTTCTTATTTCAAATGAATTAAAAAGTAAAAATTCTGTGAAATTCAAAAGAAATTACTTCAAAAATTTTCTCTACTACATCATTAATATTATTTCTATAAGGCAAAAAATGGTTAAAGTTAAATTTAATTCATTTAAGAATTCATCTTATAAAAAAATCTTTTTTATAACTAAAAATAATTCTTGGGAAGAATTAAACAAAGAATCTATAGAGGAAATTATCCTAGGAAATCCATCATTAATTTATAAGTGTGGAATGGGTTTGTTATATATTAATAAGGAACTAAAAAATATTCCAATAATATCTCATCACCATGGCGATCCTACAAAATTCAGAGGAAGACCAGCAGGCTTCTATGAATTACTTAAAGGCGAGAAAAAATTAGGACAAATTGTTCAATTAATTTCAAATAAATTAGATTCTGGGAAAATATTATCTTATGGAGAAACGAAAATATATCCTTGGTCATACAAAAAAACCATTAATGAATCATTCAAAATATCACCCATTATTTTTGAAAAAGCATTAATTAGCTTAGAAGCAGGAAATTTTATAGATAAAAAATCTGGAGGTAAAAACTATAAATTACCATCAAATAAATTGAGTATATTTTTTATATATATAGAAATATCAAATTTGTTTAAAAAACTTTTTTATGGATTATTTTGGGAGAAATTTTGGCAAGTTGGTTACCTGAATAAATCTCTAATATCTAAAATAACTAAACCTGATGATTTCTTTAAAATCATAAGCAAAACTTCAAAAAATTTCAAGCCTATAAAAATTTTTAAAGATTATAGTTTTTATGCTGACCCATTCATACTAGATTCAAATATTTTTGTTGAAGGGTTAAAAAAAAGTTCATTAAAGGGTGATCTTCTACTAATTGATATAAATAAAAATTCGATTATCAAAAAATTAACATTAGAAAATAAACATCTTTCATACCCATATACAATAGAATTCTCAGGGAAAAAATATATATATCCAGACTCAGGAGCACTCAAAAATCCAATTTTTTACAGTGGGACAAAAACTAAATTTTTGAAAAAATCATTTATGAATAAATTCAAAAGTGGATTAACTGACCCAACTGTTATCAAACATAATGGGCTTTATTATCTATTTGCAAACATTCCCAATGAACAATATATCCTTAGACTATGGTATGCTTCAAATCCAGAATTCAATGATCCGAAAGAGCATCCTAATTCACCTATATGCATAACCCCTGAAGGAGGAAGATCTGGAGGCAGGATTTTTAAATTTAAAAAGAATCTTTACAGATATGGACAACAATGTTCATCTGATTATGGAAATGGTTTAATACTTTTTAGGATTGAAACTCTTAGTGAAAGAAATTTCTTTGAAAAAAAAATATCTACTTTTAAATTAAATAAACCTTTTAAAGGTCCGCATAATATAGATTTTTGTGATGATCTATTAACCTGGGATTACTATACTGAAAGATTCAATTTATTTGCAGGTTTTAATAGAATAATGGAAAAGTTTTAATAAAATTATTATTTAATCACCTACTAACCTAAAGATGACTGATAACATTAGAAACAAATTTATAAAATTTAAGGAATTTGATTACATAAATCTATAGTTGAAGAATTCAATATTCATTTTTTCATAATTACGTTTAAAGTTATTTTCAGATGCCTTAAAAAATATAGACTTATCATATTTTTGACATTTATCATTTCTATAATTATTTAAACCATATTTAATTAGTATGCTTTTTATTCTTAATCTAAGATCTTTATATATTAAAGAAAAATAATTAATTTTAATATTTAAATATTTCATTAAGGAGAAATGAAGAATTAACTTTTAGTAATTTAAATGATTGCTTCCAAAGAGCAAATCCTCTTATGGAACATTCAATAAGTGTTGAGAAAGCAGCACCATTTATACCAATAATTGGTATTAATAAAAGATTAGATAATAATCCGATAAATAATGCGATACCATACCATTTAAAGGTTTCTATTTCTTTGCCTGACATATCAATAATAGCCCCCACTGAGCCAAACAAAGAGTTAATGAAAGGAATAAGTAAAATTATCAAAAAAGTAATTTTAGAAATTAAGAAGTCAGTTCCAAAAAATATACTAATAAATTTTTCGTAGGAGAAAAAAATTAAAATCGATATTAAAAAATAGTAAATAATAGTTATTCGATTACTATCAATAGCTATCTTCTGGATTTTAGAAAAGTCTTTATTACTAAAACATTTTGCAAACCTTGGCTGCACAATTTTATTTATTGCATGTAATCCTAGTCCAGAAATTGCAGAAATCTGAAGTGCTAGCTTATATTTGCCAACAACCTCGGGAGTTTCAAAAAAACTTAAAATAATTAATGGAAATAAATTATTAAATAATACAAAGATCTGAATAAAAACTATTATTTTTGAATCTTTTATATCTTTTATTACTTCTTTGAATTTGAAATTAGTCCAACATATTCCTTTTATTTTAATTAGAGACAAAACTAAAGTAAGAATTGACGCTGTGCTGTATAAATATATAGATATATTGTGCTCATGTAATCCAAAAAGCAATACAAATATCAAAGTTAATAAAATAAACAATACATTTGGGATTAATTTCTCTAAAGTTTGACCTTTTATTTCACCACTAGAAGTTCTAATAACTGAGGATATTGAATTATTGAGAGATAAGGTTGGAATGATTGTAATTATGCCGAATAATAATAAATTAATTTTTACATTTAAAAGATTTTGATCCCATAATTGAATTAAAAAAACAATTAGTAATATAAATATTAAGTAGATCATTATTAAATAAATATTTCTTATTAACAAATAATTATTTTCTTTACGCTTGTTAGATTTTATATATGATGATTTTCTTAAAATAAAATATGGGTACCCAACCAGTATTGGTAATCCAATAAATTTGATTAAAGAAATAAGAATTATGTATTTCCCAAATTCAAGAGGTCCCAAAAAATTTGCTAATAAAAAAATTAAAACAAAATCAAAAAAATAAATGAATATATTTAAAAATATACTAAGAAAACTATTTTTAGTAAGACCATTGATTTGCTTTGCCATTACTTATAGTTATTTATAGTTATTTATGATTAATAAAAGCTATTAACTTTATCAAATCTAAAATTAATGAAATAAAAAAAATTTTACTAAATTGGATTAAATTAACTTTAAATATTTTTACGTTTTTTTTAATTGGCAATATGAACATTCTATAAAAAAAATAAATTAAAAAAATTAATGAGATCATTATTTTTGATATGTGGGGTAAATAAAGAAGGCTATTTTGATCCCAGTTAGCAACTTTATCATTCCAACTAAAAGCCAACAACAAAGTAAAAGTTATTGAAAACGAGATATATAGTATCCTTTGAGTGTAAAATCTTGGATTAAGAGTGTTTTTTCCATATTCATACCATTTATTACATAGTTCAAAAAAATTCATTCCTTTTAATCCAATATATTCACAAGGAATAACATCTAATTGATTCATTTTGGGATAAAAATATTTTGCTCTATTCATCCATTCTGCATCTTCACCACTTCTAATTTTAGGAATAAAAAAACCAATTTCTTGCAATAATTTTTTTTCGATTAATGTTCCTGGTAAAGAATTTAAAGGATTATTTCCATAAGTTGCATAAATAAAACATTTTTCAAATTCATTTAAGCCTTTAAACTTATGTTTACCCAATACACCCCTTAATTTTTTATTTTCCAGAACTCTTATGGAATTCGAAAGCCAATTTGAATCAGGTAAAGGATGCGAATCTAAGAAGCATATATAATCACAATTAC
>QCBE01000022.1 GCA_003281715.1 Prochlorococcus sp. AG-347-B23 | reverse complement strand
TATGGTTGCCGAGAATCTCTAGTTGACAGCATAAAGCGTGCGACTGATGTGATGATTGCTGGGAAGGTAGCTTTAGTAATGGGTTTTGGAGATGTAGGTAAAGGTTCAGCCCAGTCTCTAAGAGGACTTGGTGCAATTGTAAAAGTTGCTGAAGTTGATCCGATTTGTGCTCTTCAAGCGGCAATGGAAGGTTTTAGTGTTGTTACACTAGACGATGTTGTGGAAGATATAGATATATTTGTTACAGCAACTGGGAATTATCAGGTAATAACAAACGAAAATCTTGTCAAGATGAAAGATGAGGCCATAGTTTGTAATATCGGCCATTTCGATAATGAAATTGATGTGGCTTCATTGAAAGATTATCCATGGGAAAATATTAAGCCTCAGGTTGATCACATAACTTTACCGAGTGGCAATAAAATAATCCTTTTAGCTGAAGGTAGATTAGTTAACTTAGGTTGTGCCACTGGACATCCAAGTTTTGTTATGAGTAATTCTTTTACTAATCAAGTACTAGCTCAAATTGAACTTTTCAATAAGTCAGAAGAATACGAGAAAGAGGTTTACGTTTTACCTAAGCATTTAGATGAAATGGTGGCTAGATTACATCTTGATAAAATCGGTGCAAAATTGACAAAATTAACAAAAGAACAGGCTGATTATATAAACGTTTCTGTTGAGGGGCCTTACAAACCAGAACTTTATAGATATTAAGTTTGAGTTTTATTTTTGTAGATTTTCTTACTTCAATCCCAGACTACATTAGTCTGGCAGTTGAAAAAAATTCAACAATTGCATACCTTGCTATTTGTTTGGCTATGTTCTTGGAAAACATAATACCTCCAATTCCTTCGGAAATAATAATGCCACTAGGAGGTTTTTTCGTCTATCAACAAAAATTAAATTTCTATATTTTAGTTTTTTGGGGATTACTCGGAACTATTTTAGGATCGTTGCCTTGGTATTATTTAGGTAGATTAGTAAATGAAAAAAGACTTTCAAATTTTTTAGATAAAAAAGGAAAATTTCTGGGTATTTCTTCTAATGATCTCAATAAAAGTAAAAGGTGGTTTGATAAATACGGGGTTTCTTTAGTTTTTTGGGGCCGATTAGTACCCGGTATAAGAACTTTAATTTCAGTTCCCGCTGGCATAGAACTTATGCCATTGAGAAAATTTTTGATTTGGACTACATTTGGTAGTTTGATATGGGTAGCACTTCTTACTTATTCAGGGTATTTATTTGGTGAAAACTATCTAATCATCGAAACTTATTTAGATCAAATCAAATATGTTGTAAAGCCAATTTTAATTTTAATTTTCTTGTATTTTTTTATAAAAATACTTGTTAAATTTTTTAAAAAAAATAGTGTTTAAAAAGGAATTTCACTTGAGTTACTACTGTTAGAATATTGGTTATTATCTGACTCTTTTCGGGAGCCAAGTAAGTTTAACCTATCTACCCTTACAACTGGTTTATATCTATCTTCTCCAGTATTTTTATCTTTCCAACTATCAATTTTAAAACTTCCTGTAATTCCAATTAAAGATCCTTTTTTCACATAATCTGCGGCTATTTGTGCCTGCTTTCCCCATATCTCTAAATTAAACCAATCTGGCTCTTCATCTCTACTTCTTCTGTTAACTGCAAGTGTGAAATTGGCTACGATGCTGCCTGATTCAAAATATCTGACATCTGGTTCTTTTCCTGCTCTGCCAACAAGGTTAATTGTGTTAATTTCCATAATTTTTTTTTTTTATATTACTCATTTTTTTTAGTTCTGCCTAAAGTTTTGCGTGGTTTTTATAACCAAATGAAAGAATTGTGAGAGCTTAACAAGAAATAGATATATTATTTAAAAAAAAGAATTCTTTATTGTGATTTTTAACAGATTTAAATTTTCTAGAGACATTGGCATAGATTTGGGAACGGCCAATACTCTTATACACGTATCAGGCAAAGGAGTTGTTTTGCAAGAGCCTTCTGTAGTAGCTATGGATTTAGAAGAAGGTATTCCATTGGCTGTTGGGAAAGAGGCGAAGTTAATGCTTGGAAGAACACCAGGAAATATTAGAGCTGTAAGACCCTTAAGAGATGGTGTTATCGCAGATTTTGATGCCGCTGAGCAAATGATAAAAACATTTATCCAAAAATGTAATGAAGGTAAGGGTATAGTAGCTCCTAGAATAGTTATTGGTATTCCTAGTGGGGTTACTAGCGTCGAGAGAAGAGCTGTGAGAGAAGCTGGGTTAGCTGGAGCTAGAGAAGTTCACTTAATTGATGAACCAGTTGCAGCAGCAATAGGAGCATCTTTACCAGTAACTGAGCCAATCGGAACTATGATTGTCGATATAGGTGGAGGCACTACTGAGGTTGCAGTATTAAGTTTGGGTGGAACTGTATTAAGTGAATCAGTTCGAATTGCTGGTGACGAAATAAATGAATCAATTGCCCTATATCTCAAGAAAGTACACAATTTAGTTGTTGGAGAGAGAACCGCAGAAGATATTAAAATCAAAATTGGATCTGCATTCCCAGATGATGATTTTGATAAAACTACTTTAGAGGTGCGAGGTTTACATCTTTTATCTGGTCTACCTAGGTCAGTAACTTTGACATCAGGAGAAATTAGAGAAGCCATGGCTGATACATTAAGTAAAATAGTAGAAGCTGTAAAAAGAACCTTAGAGCGAACTCCCCCTGAACTTGCTGCAGATATTGTTGATAGGGGCATTATGCTTGCAGGTGGAGGCGCTTTAGTAAGAGGCATTAATGATTTATTGAGCGATGAAACGGGAATTTTTACTCACATAGCAGAAAATCCACTACTTTGTGTAGTTAATGGTTGTGGTGAGGTTTTGGATGATTTTAAAAAACTCAAAAGAGTTGTTGATACTCCAGACTTTATAAGGAACGCAATAAGAGATTAATAGTATGTTAATCCGACGAATTTCTACTGCTCGTTGGTGGCATAAAAAGAAAAATTGGATATTCTTGGGGACTTTTTTATTTTTGGTTTTTATAAGGATATCTAAAGGTTCTATTTATAAAGATTTTTACTATTTTATTTCAAAGCCTTTTTGGCCCGGTCAATTTCAACAAGAAATTATTCTTGAAAGTATTAATCAAGAATCTCTAATAAAATTAAATCTTCTTAAGAAGGATAATATAAGATTAAGAGAAATCCTAAATCTTCAAGAATCATCTAAAAGTGATGCTATTTCGGCTGCAGTTATTTCTAGAAAAACAGGTAGCTGGTGGAGACAAATCATATTAAATAAAGGTTCAAGAGATGGGGTGGAAATTGGTAGTACTGTGATTGGTCCGGGTGGATTATTAGGAAGAGTAAAAAGTACGTCTTTATTTACTTCTTCGGTAACATTATTAACTTCTCCAGAAAGTAAAATAGGAGTTTGGGTGGATAGAATTCAAATTAATGGACTACTTATTGGATTGGCTGATGAATATCCTAGTTTGATACTTTATTCAAGAGATGCTGATATAAAAGTCGGAGATTTTGTTTCATCTTCTCCTGCCAGTACTTTATTACCTGCAAATATCCCTATAGGTATAGTTAAATCTGTAGATAAGCCATTTCAAACAAAAAAAACAGCAAAAATATTACTTTTAGCAAAACCTCATGTAATAGATTGGGTAAAAATTTTAAAGGTAAAAATTTAATGAATAATTTTTTTGTGAAAAATATACCGATGATCCTCTTTATTTTTATCCCAATTATTTTTTTATGGCATCCTAGTTGGCTTGGATTTTTTGGTTTTCAGCCATATTGGCCTTTACTTTGGTTATTACCATGGTCAATTATAAATGGATCAATAAATGGATTATTATTTGGTTTGTTTATGGGTCTAATTTTAGATTCTGTAACTCTGGATAGTAATTTTACTCAAATACCAGGTCTAGTTTTATGTGGAGTTTGGTTTGGGACAATCAAAATACATAGTGGAATTTTGGTAGGGCATTTTAGGTATGGTTTAATATGTTCTATTGGAAGTTTTTTATGTGGGACGTTGTATTTTTTGCAGATTTTGTTCAAAAATTTTTCAGATAGTACTTTTTTATTATTTATCCCCAGTGTTCAAAATATATTAGCTGAAGTCTTTCTAACAGGTTTGTTTGCTCCCTTAATGTGTTCACAACTATTGAGAATATTTAAATTTTTTAACTATAAAAATTTAATAAATTACTCAAGGAAGTAAAAAATTGTTAGAAAAAATTTATATCCTTAAAATTATTTAAAATTTTTGTAAATCTATGGAATATCCCTTGGAGGGTTCTTAATGTTATATTTTTAATTGTTAGAATAAAAATTCAATGCAATAAAATTTTGCTTTGAAATATCTGGAAATCTTTTTAACTATGTCAAAAGCAAGAATTTTAGTTGTTGATGATGAACCAGCAGTTTTGAAGGTATTAGTTACAAGACTTCAACTGGCAGGATATCAAGTTTATTCAGCCACCAATGGAGAAGAAGCTCTTGAATCTTTTCATAGAGATTCCCCAGACTTGATAGTTCTTGATGTTATGCTCCCAAAAATGGATGGATTTGCAGTTTGTCGAAGAATAAGGGCTGAATCTGTAGTCCCAATAATATTTTTAACTGCACTTGAAGCAATCTCAGAAAGAGTTGCAGGTTTGGATTTAGGTGCTGACGATTATTTATCAAAACCATTTAGTCCAAAAGAATTAGAGGCTAGGATAGCTACCATCCTAAGAAGAATGGGGCCTACTGTATCTGTTACCGAAACTAAAGAGGTTCCATCCGGTAAAGGAGTTATGAAATTTGGAAGTTTAGTTGTTGATACTAATAGAAGACAAGTTTCTAGAGCTGGTGAAAGAATTAGTCTAACTTATACTGAATTTAGCCTTTTAGAGTTACTATTTGACGAGCCCGGTAAAGTTGTTCCACGAGCTGAAATATTAGAACAATTATGGGGTTATCCCCCTAGGAGAGCAGCAGATTTGAGAGTTGTAGATGTATATGTAGCAAGATTAAGAGGTAAATTGGAACCTGATCCAAGAAATCCAGAATTGATATTAACTGTTCGAGGTATCGGTTATGCATCCCAGAGAGTTGGAGAAACTGCGACATCTTTGGCAAGTTAAGCCTAAGTCTGATAGTTTTATTAAATAAAATAAATAAATTAAATTTTGTCTGAAATCAGAGAGGCCCGCTTACAAAAAGCTAATTTGCTAGTTAATAAAGGATTTGCTTCTTACGCAGAAAATTTTCAAATTTCTCATACTACACAATTCCTTTTTCAAAAATTTGATTATTTAGAAAATGGTCAAGAGGAAGAATTTAGGGTTTCTATTGCTGGTAGAGTAATGGCAAAAAGGGTAATGGGTAAAATTGCCTTTTTTACAATAAGCGATCAAGAAGGTCAGATCCAGCTTTATTTAGATAAAAGGATTATTAATTGCAATTTAGAAAACCAAAAATTACTTTCTTTCGAAGATATTAAGGAAATAGTAGATATTGGTGATTGGATAGGTGTCTTTGGAACTATAAAAAAAACTAATAAAGGTGAGCTTTCAATTAAAGTAGAGGAATGGGAAATGTTATCCAAATCATTACAGCCTTTACCCGATAAATGGCATGGATTAACTGATATTGAAAAAAGATATAGACAACGTTATCTAGATTTAATAGTTAATCCTCACTCTAAAAATGTATTTAAAACAAGAGCAAAATGTATAAGTTTGATAAGAAAATGGCTAGATAATAGAAATTTCTTAGAAATAGAGACTCCGATTTTGCAATCTGAAGCTGGTGGGGCTGAAGCAAGACCTTTTATTACTCACCACAATACATTAGACATTCCCCTGTATTTAAGAATAGCTACAGAATTACATCTTAAAAGAATGGTTGTTGGAGGATTTGAGAAAGTTTATGAATTAGGAAGAATCTTCCGTAATGAGGGGATAAGTACAAAGCACAATCCAGAATTCACCTCTGTTGAAATTTATCAAGCTTTTTCCAACTATATCGATATGATGGATTTAACAGAAGAACTGATTAAAAATATCGTAACTGATGCATGTGGCTCTTTAGTTATAAATTATCAAAATAAGGAAATTAATTTTTCTAAACCTTGGTTAAGAATATCCATGAAAGATATAGTTAAGAAATATACAGGGATTGATTTTGATTCTTTCAGTGGAGACTTTCAAGCAGCAAAACAAGCCGTCAAAAGTATAAATGTTGAATTTTCTAATAAAGTTAATACTGTGGGTAGACTTCTCAATGAGGTCTTTGAGCAAAAAGTAGAGTCAGAACTTATACAACCTACTTTTGTTATCGATTATCCTATTGAAATTTCTCCTTTAGCTAGGCCTCATCTTGATAATAAAGAAATGGTTCAGAGATTCGAATTATTTATTGTTGGTCGAGAGCTAGCAAATGCTTTTAGTGAGTTGATAGATCCAGTAGATCAAAGAGAAAGAATGCAATTACAGCAATCTCTTAGAGATGAAGGAGATTTAGAAGCTCATTGCATAGATGAAGATTTCTTGAATGCTTTAGAGATTGGAATGCCTCCTACTGGAGGATTAGGCATAGGCATTGATAGACTTATTATGTTAATTACAAATAGTCCATCAATTAGAGATGTAATCCCTTTCCCATTATTAAAACCAGACATAACTTCGAAAAAAAATGAAAAATTACCCTTGAATGAAGTAAAATAGATAAATTATTCCAATACGAAATTTTTTAAATGAGTGGTGAACGTGTTGGTTTCCGTTTCAAACACGCGGATGCAGTTGTAAAAAGAAATCCTCAAGGCCGATCAAGAAGAGGGTGGGTTATTGAACCAGTAGAGCAAACTACAAGTAGGGGTACAAAAATGCCTGCTTACAAAATTCGCTGGAGAGATAGTGAGAGACCTGAAACTGTTTTACAACATATGTTAATTGCAGATCCAGATCCTTCCCCTCCTCCAAGTTCAGTAAGTTTAGATTCTTAGTTGCATTAAATTTGAAAAATATTTATCTTTTTAGTGCAGAGTTAATTTCTTTTTTCATACTTTTTTGTTTTTCATCTTTTCTTTTGTCGTATAATTTTTTCCCTTTACCAACCCCAATAGTTAGTTTTATCCATGACCCTTTTAAATATAGAGATAATGGAATAATAGTCATTCCTTTTTTTTCAGTATTCAATTTTAGTTTGATTATTTCTTTTTTATGTAGTAGCAACTTTCTATTTCTTAAGGGATCATGATTAAAAAAAGATCCTACATTTTTGTGTGGTGAAATGTGAACATTTAACAATAAAATCTCATCATCTCTGAATGAACAATACCCATCTCTTAAATTTGCCTTTCCGTTTCTGATAGATTTTACTTCGGTCCCTAATAGTTCAATCCCAGCTTCGATTGTTTCAGATATTGCATATTGAAATTTTGCATATCTATTCTCAGCTAGACGTTTAAAATTAATTTCTTTTTTAGTATTGTTTTGAACTTTTTTTGAATTTTTTGCCATTTTAGTTGTAAAAAAATCTTCTAGTCGGAACAATTGCAATTAACCTTTCATTATGGCAATAATTTCCTCCAATATAGGTGATAATGATTTTCCTCTTCGTAAAAAAGAGCTTAGGTTAGTTGATGCAAAAATTATTGCAGAAGAAAAAATAAAAAACAATTTAAACTTAGCTCGACCTGCAAATTTAAATCAATTTATTGGCCAAAAACAACTTAAGTCTTCTTTAAGAATAGCTATAGATGCTTCAATTTATAGAAAAGAACCTATGGAGCATACTCTTTTATATGGACAGCCAGGTTTAGGAAAGACCACCTTAGCTTTTTTGATAGCCAAAGAAATGAATACAAAATGTCGGGTAGCTACTGCACCTGCAATTGAAAGACCTAGAGATATTGTAGGGTTACTCCTTGGATTAAAAGAAGGTGAAGTTTTATTTATCGATGAGATACATCGCTTAAATTACTTAACTGAAGAATTGTTATATTCTGCGATGGAGGATTTTAGAATAGATTTAACTATGGGAGCTAATAAAGGCGCACGTTGCAGAACTATTAATCTTCCTAGGTTTACTCTGATTGGTGCGACAACTAAATTAGCTTCAATTAGTGCTCCGTTAAGAGATAGATTTGGTATTTCTCAGAAAATTGAATTTTATACATATGATGAATTAAAACAAATAATTTTAAATTTCTCCCAATTAATAAACCTGAATTTAGATGATGAAGCATCTTATAATTTGGCAAAGATATCTCGAGGGACTCCAAGAATTGCCTTAAGATTACTAAGAAGAGTGAGAGATTATGCTCAAGTTGTTCAAAAAACTAATTTTGTTTCCCTTAATTTAATAAAAAAAGCGTTAAATTCTTACCAAATTGATGAAAAAGGATTGGATACTTTAGATAGACAATATTTATCTTTTCTTAATCAAAACAATAATATTCCAACTGGTCTCGATTCAATCGCAGCTGGATTGGGTGATGATCCTTCGATGTTAGAATTCGTAGTTGAGCCTTATCTCATCCAAATTGGTTTTCTCACTAGAACTCCTCGAGGAAGATTACTTACTGCTTTAGGGAAAAGGTACATTGATTCAAAAAATGATTACTTTTAAAAAAGTTAATTTTTGTTTTTTATTAATTTTTGTTTTTGTCCATATCTTTTATATTGCACCATGTTTTTCATTAAATTTAAGGGAAGATTTGTTTAAAAATGCATTAGATTTAACTTCAAGAGGTGAATTTAATCTCGCTTTACAAGAATGGAATAGTTATCTTGATTCTTATCCTGATGATGCTGCAGGTTTGAGCAATAGAGGAAATGTAAGACTTGTTATAGGAGATATAAAGGGATCAATAGATGACCAAAATAAGGCAATAAGTTTAAACCCTGATGAAATAGATCCATACATTAACAGAGGTATAGCAGAGGAAGCATTAGGCCTATGGTCGAAAGCTAAGAAAGATTATATGTTTGTTATTTCGCAAGATAGTAAAAATTTTTCTGCATTATATAATTTAGCTAATGTTGAAGGTTCTACATCACAATGGGAAAAAGCAAGAGATTTATTTTCAAAAGCTGCTTTATATAATCCTGGATTTGCTATGGCAAGGTCAAGTATGGCTTTAGCTGATTTCCAGTTGGGAAACATTGATGAATCTGAACAAGAATTAAAAAAATTAATAAGACGTTATCCAACTTTTGCAGATGCTAGGGCAGCGTTAACAGCTTTGAATTGGTCTAAGGGTGAATCTGGTAAAGCAGAGAGTAATTGGATTGCAGTCACTGAATTAGATCCTAGGTATAGTGATGAGGAATGGTTAAAAAAAATAAGAAGATGGCCTCCAAACCCAATTAAAGATTTAATGAATTTTATCGATTTAAAATAAGTAATGAATAGAGATCAGTTTTTTAAAAAAATTGATTCGTTTAATCATGAATTAATTAATTTAAGAAGACATATCCATGCACATCCTGAATTAAGTGGACTTGAAAATCAAACAGCGATTTTGATAAGTGGTTATTTAAAAAATATTAGTTGGAATGTCACAGAATCTGTAGGAAGGACTGGAGTTATAGCTGATTTTGGACCCTTAGATGAAGGCATTATAGGCCTAAGGGTGGATATGGATGCTTTACCAATATTTGAGGAAACTAAATTAAGTTTTTCTTCCAAAGTAGATGGCGTTATGCATGCTTGTGGTCACGATTTGCATATAGCGATTGGGTTGGGGGTAGCCAGAATTATTAAGGATTTAAAACTTAAATTTGGGACTAGGATAATTTTTCAGCCTGCTGAGGAAATTGCTAGTGGAGCTAGGTGGATGATTAAAGATGGTGCAACCAAGGGGTTAACTCATATATTGGGAGTTCATGTCTACCCTGATTTATCTGTAGGAACTATTGGAATTAAGGAGGGAAGTTTAACTGCAGCTGCTGGAGAACTCAAGGTAGAGATTAAAGGAAAATCGGGCCACGGCGCTCGACCTCATGAAGGAGTTGATGCTATTTGGGTGGCCTCAAAAGTTATCTCTGGAATTCAAGAATTAGTAACAAGGCAGTTAAATCCTTTAGATCCTGTAGTTATAACTTTTGGGAAAATTAATGGTGGTAATGCATTCAATGTTCTAGCCGAAAAAGTTAATTTAATTGGTACTGTTAGATGCACCAGTCTTGAATTATTTAAAAATATTGGTACTTGGCTCAATAAAAATATTTCCTCTTTAGCGAATAGTTGCGGAGCTGATGCAAAAGTAGTATTTAGAGAAATTACTCCACCAGTCAATAATAACTCTGAAATTAATAGAGTCCTAAGAGATTCAGGAATTAAAGTTTTGGGTCAAGAAAATGTTATTGAATTACAAAAACCATCCTTGGGTGCAGAAGATTTCGCAGAATTCTTGAATGAAATTCCTGGAGCTATGTTTAGACTTGGTGTTTCTAGTGCAAATGGATGTAGTCCTTTACATAGTTCTAAATTTGATCCAGATGAAAGAGCCATTGCTATTGGAATTAAAGTGATAACAGAAGCCATTGTAAAATTAAATAATGAAATAATTTAAAACAGTTGATCAATGAAAATTAATAAAAGATTTATTTTGTCTCTTGTAGCTCCTTTCATGATCCTCATATCCGTAATTGGTTTAATATTTAGGGATAATAAGAAGAGGATATTTTACCTGCCGATTGGCTTTATGGGGATTTCAATGATTGTGGAGAAAGATTTAAGAAGAAAATTGGATAGGAAAAGTATTTTTAAAAAAATAAAATCTTATCGAAAAGTTAAATAAAAAAAACTTTATTTATTTTTACGTAATATGTGATGACTATTTTTGATATACGAGCTATTAATAAAATAAATACTAGGGGTGCTAGGAAATTTAACTTAGCTGAGATCATACCCTTTGAACCTGAATCATTAATTCTGATACAGGGAAGTGGAAATTTGATCAAACTTTAGTAATATATTTTCTCTAAAATTAATAGGTCATGAGAAGTTCTTGGATTAAGCCTCGTCTTGGGAAAAAAAATGTAACTCAGATGAATTTTGCGCGGAGCGGTCATATTACTGAGGAAATGGATTTTGTTGCTAAAAAGGAAAATTTGCCTGCTTCTTTAATAATGGAAGAAGTGGCAAGAGGAAGATTAATCATTCCAGCTAATATCAATCATTTGAATCTTGAGCCCATGTCTATAGGTATTGCTTCTAGATGCAAAGTTAATGCGAATATAGGTGCTTCTCCTAATGCAAGTGATATTAATGAAGAAGTAGAGAAGCTTAAGCTAGCTGTTAAATATGGAGCAGATACTGTCATGGATCTTTCTACTGGGGGAGTAAATCTAGATGAAGTAAGGCAAGCAATTATTCATGAATCTCCCGTTCCGATAGGAACAGTGCCTGTTTATCAAGCTTTAGAAAGTGTACATGGCTCAATAGATAGGCTAACTGAAGATGATTTTCTGCATATTATCGAAAAACATTGCCAGCAAGGAGTAGATTATCAAACTATTCATGCTGGATTATTAATAGAGCATTTGCCCAAAGTCAAAGGAAGAATTACTGGAATTGTTAGTAGAGGAGGCGGTATTTTAGCTCAGTGGATGTTACATCACTTCAAGCAAAATCCACTTTATACAAGGTTTGATGATATCTGTGAGATTTTTAAGAAATATGATTGTACTTTTTCTTTAGGAGATTCACTAAGACCTGGATGTTTGCATGATGCTTCTGATGACGCTCAGTTAGCTGAATTGAAGACCTTAGGCGAACTCACCAGAAGAGCCTGGAAACATAATGTTCAAGTGATGGTAGAGGGCCCTGGTCATGTGCCTATGGACCAAATTGAGTTTAATGTAAGAAAGCAAATGGAAGAGTGTTCAGAAGCTCCATTTTATGTTCTTGGTCCCTTAGTAACAGATATATCCCCTGGTTATGACCATATATCAAGTGCTATTGGAGCGGCGATGGCCGGTTGGTATGGGACTGCTATGTTATGTTATGTGACCCCCAAAGAACATCTTGGTCTCCCCAATGCAGAAGATGTACGTGAAGGATTAATTGCTTATAAGATTGCTGCTCATGCTGCTGATATAGCTAGACATCGATCTGGAGCTCGTGATAGAGATGATGAACTTAGTCATGCAAGATATAACTTTGATTGGAATAAACAATTCGAACTTTCATTAGATCCAGAAAGGGCAAAGCAATACCATGATGAGACACTACCTGAAGAAATCTTTAAAAAGGCCGAGTTTTGTTCAATGTGTGGCCCCAAACATTGTCCAATGAATTCGAAGATTTCTGATGAATCTCTTGATCAGTTAAAAGATAAACTTGAAGAATGTAATACTTCAGTTTAGTTATTGATTAATAGTTATAGAATTTCCTTAGTCTTTTTAACTACATTTTCAACTGTAAATCCAAAATTTTTCATACATTCTCCACCTGGTGCTGATGCACCGAACCTATCCATAGTAATACAAAGCCCTTCAAAACCTGTATATTTATGCCAACCAAATGAATGGGCAGCTTCTACAACAACTCTCTTAGTCACACTTATAGGCAAAACACTTTCTTTGTAAGATTCTTCTTGTTCTTCAAATAGTTCTACGCAAGGCATAGAGACAACCCTGGTTTTTTTACCAAGTTTTGAAATCTCTTTACTTGCTTCAATGCAAAGACTTAGTTCGCTGCCAGTGCCAATAAATATTAGATCTGGTGTTCCTTCGCAATCGGAAACTACATATCCTCCTAATGCAACTTTATCAATTGAAGTATTTTCTTGATTTGGCATACCTTGTCTACTTAAACAAAGGGCAGAAGGTCTTTTGCGATTTTGAATAGCAAGCTTATAAGCTCCACTTGTCTCATTCCCATCTCCTGGTCTGAAAACTAGCATGTTAGGCATGGCACGAAGAGAAGGTATAGTTTCAATAGGTTGATGTGTTGGACCGTCCTCTCCTACACCTATTGAATCATGTGTTAATACATAGATCACTCCTAATTCGCTGAGTGCTGAAAGCCTCATTGAACCTCTCATATAATCAGCGAAAACAAGGAAGGTTCCACCATAAGGAATAAGACCACTATTGTGATAAGCAATACCATTAAGTACAGCAGCCATTGCATGCTCTCGTACACCAAAATGTAAATATCTCTTTTCAGGGCTATGAGGCTGGAATGATCCAGTTTCACCTTTGATATCTGTGTAGTTAGAGTGTGTTAAATCTGCAGATCCACCAATTAATTCAGGCAGGTTAGGGCCTAGAGCGCCTAAACATATTTGTGAATGCTTTCTTGTGGCTAACCCTTTATCATCAGGCGTATAAGATGGTAGATCTGAGTCCCAATTTTCAGGTAATTGGCCTTTCAACATTCTATTTAACTCGGCTCCTTCAGAGGGATATTTGTTCTGGTATTCTTCAAATCTAGAATCCCATTCTTTCTCTAAGTGTTCGCCTTTGTTTATTGATTTTCTAAAATGCGCATATACTTCATCCGGTATTTCGAATGGAGGATATTCCCAATTTAGAAACTCTCTAGTTAATACAGCTTCTTCTTCTCCCACAGCTGCTCCATGAATTCCAGCAGTGTCTGATTTATTAGGAGAACCGTAACCTATGGTTGTAGAAATTTTAATAATTGAAGGTTTGTCTGTAACTAATTTTGCTTTTTCGATAGCTTCAGTTATTCCCTTAACATCATGATTACCATCCTCAACATGTTGTATATGCCATCCATAAGCCTCGTATCTTTTTAAAACATCTTCGGTGAAAGAAACGTCGGTCCGCCCATCAATTGTAATTTGATTATCGTCATAGAGTGCAATTAGTTTTCCAAGTTTAAGATGACCAGCTAATGAGCAGGCCTCAGATGCGATACCTTCTTGATTACAACCGTCACCCATTATTACGTAAGTAAAGTGATCAACAATATTGCAATCAGGCTTATTAAATTTAGCTGCTAAGTGAGTTTCAGCTATTGCTAAACCAACTGCATTTGAAATCCCAGCCCCAAGAGGACCAGCTGTAACCTCAACACCCTCAGTTTCGAATGTTTCTGGATGTCCAGGAGTTTTGGATCCCCATTGTCTAAATTCTTTAATATCTTCTATAGAAACTGATTTGTACCCTGTTAAATGCAGTAAAGAATATAACAGCATGCAGCCATGACCAGCTGATAACACAAAACGGTCTCTATTGAACCATTTTGGATTATTGGGGTTGTGATTAAGTATGTTTTGCCATAATGCATAACCCATAGGAGCACATCCCATTGGTAATCCAGGGTGTCCACTATTAGATTTATTTACTGCATCTACAGCAAGCATTCTTATACTATTTACACAAAGTGATTCTAATGAAACAGATGCAGCGACCATTGTTTTAAAATAAGTTAAGTTGGAAATACAGAATTGGTTGTCTTCAATTCATTTTGCTGAAAGCAAGACAAACATTGTGACCACCAAAGCCGAAAGAATTAGAAAGAGCAACTCCTACTTGAGCTTCTCTTGCATTATTTGGTACATAATCGAGATCACACTCAGGATCTGGATTGACGTAGTTAATTGTAGGAGGGATAAAATTATGTGTCAAAGAAAGTATACAAGCTACAGCTTCTATACCTCCTGAGCCTCCTAGGAGATGACCTGTCATCGACTTAGTAGAGCTTACAGGAATGAGGTAAGATCTGTCTCTAAATATAGATTTAATTGCAGAAGTTTCATTTTTGTCATTAGCTGATGTACTCGTCCCATGAGCATTTATGTAATCAACTTTTTCAAGGCTAAGAGAAGCGTCTTCAATTGCTAGTTTGATGGCTTTAGCTCCTCCAATCCCACCTGGAGATGGAGCAGTAATGTGATGAGCGTCACATGTTGTTCCATATCCAATTATTTCTGCATAAATTCTTGCATTTCTTTTTTGGGCATTTTCTAAAGTTTCTAAAACAAGAATTCCAGATCCCTCTCCAATTACAAAACCATCTCTTTCAGCATCAAAAGGTCTACTAGCAGTTTGAGGACTTTCATTCCTGAAAGAAAGAGCTTTGGCACTGGCAAAACCAGCGACACCCAGAGGCGTGATACTTGCTTCTGCTCCTCCACAGATCATTGCATCTGCCTTTCCAAGCTGGAGTAATCTAAACGAATCTCCAATAGCATTTGAACCAGCAGCACAGGCGGTTGAAACAGAGGAACTTGGCCCTTTTGCACCTAAAGCAATAGCAGCCAATCCAGTTGCCATATTTGGAATCATCATTGGGACTGTAAATGGACTTACTCTTTTAGGTCCCTTATGACTCAGAATTTGAGCTTGACTTTCCATAGTTAGTAAGCCCCCCACTCCAGAGCCAATAATTACTCCAATTCTTGATGAATTAGCTTCAGTAATTTCAAGTCCAGAATCAATAATGGCTTGTTTTGCAGCAATTACTCCAAACTGGGAAAAACGATCCCATCTTTTAGATTCTTTAGCTTCAATAAAATTTTCAGATTGAAGATTTTTAACTTCTGCTGCAAATTTGCAAGGGTGTTGTTCAGGATCAAAGAGAGTGATGTCTGAGACCCCATTAAATCCTTTTTGAAGACCTACTAAATATTCATCAATGTTATTACCAATTGGAGTTACTGCTCCGATACCAGTGATAACTACTCGATGGAAATTTGGCATCCTTTACTAACCTTTTTTTTCTTCGATGAATTTTACTGCATCACCAACAGTTGCGATTCCTTCAGCTGCTTCATCAGGGATTTCAATATCAAATGCTTCTTCAAGAGCCATTACTAGTTCAACAGTATCTAGAGAATCTGCACCTAAATCATTTTGGAAATTTGAATCTGATTTTACTTCTCCAGCTTCAACACTTAATTGCTCTGAAACAATTGAACAGACTTTGTCGAGGATTTCTTGTGACATAGTTTATAGAATTTACTAATTATCTTTATGATTTTATGCCCTAGAGTTAACAAGAGTGAAGCATATCTTAATTTTTTTAATTTCTTTGTAAGACAATAGTATTATATAACGAGGTTCAAAAGACAATTTTTACATGTCACACGCAGTTAAAATTTACGACACATGCATTGGTTGTACCCAATGTGTAAGGGCTTGCCCACTTGATGTTTTAGAGATGGTCCCTTGGGATGGTTGCAAAGCTGGCCAAATTGCCTCATCACCTAGAACTGAAGATTGTGTTGGTTGTAAAAGATGCGAAACAGCGTGTCCAACTGACTTCTTAAGTATTCGCGTTTATTTAGGAGATGAAACTTCTAGGAGTATGGGATTGGCATATTAACTGTAATAGTGCAGTTATAAGAGAGTCCATTTTGTAATAAATAAGCACTTTTTTTCAATATAATTGGAAAAAGCTTTTTTGTATGTGTGGAATAGTTGCAGTAACAGGTTATAAAAAAGCTTTACCATTGTTAATCAATGGTTTAAAAAAACTGGAATATAGAGGCTATGATTCTTCAGGCATTGCAATTATTAATTCCGAAACAAATACTATTATTTGTAACAAAGCAGAGGGGAAACTCAAGAATTTAATTAGTAATCTTAAAGATAATAATAATATTACTGGAACTGTCGGAATAGGTCATACTCGTTGGGCAACTCATGGCAAACCTAATGTTAATAATGCTCATCCTCATACAGATACTTCAGGAACCATAGCAGTTGTTCAAAATGGCATTATTGAGAATTTTCAAGATTTAAAAAATAAGTTAGAGAAAGAGGGTATTATTTTTAATTCTGATACAGATACTGAGGTTATTCCCCATCTTATTAAAAGGGAATTAAATACATTAAGTAAACTTAATCTTGAAAACAATGGTTCTACATTGTTAGTAGCCGTGAGAAATGTGATTTCTGATTTAGAGGGTTCTTATGCTTTGTCAGTTTTATGGGCAGGTGCCCCAACCTCTTTGGTCGTTGCAAGAAGACAAGCACCTTTAATTATTGGTTTGGGCGAAGGTGAATTTATTTGTGCAAGTGATACTCCAGCTATTGCTAACTTTACAAACATTATTCTGCCAATGGAGGATGACGAAATAGCTTTATTAACCCCACTTGGAATAGAAATATATGACAAAAATAATGAGAGACAATATCGGAATCCAGTTTCTTTAAAAGTTTCAGAGCAAATAATGGATAAGATGAATTTCAAACACTATATGTTAAAGGAGATTTATGATCAACCTGAGACTGCAAAAAACTGGTTGGAAAATTATTTAATTCAAAATTTAGAAAATGGTCAATATCAAATAAACTATCCTTTTGATACGAAGTTTTTTGAATCAATAGAGAGAATTGAGATAATCGCCTGTGGTACTAGTAAACATGCTGCAATGGTGGGTAGTTTTTTATTGGAACAATTTTCAGGTATCCCTACAAATGTTTTTTATGCAAGCGAATTTAGATATTCCCCACCTCCACTCTTGCCAAATACATTAACTATTGGGGTCACTCAATCTGGAGAAACAGCTGACACCATTGCAGCTATTGATATGGAAATTAAAAGAAGATCTGCTATTGAAGATAAAAAATTCAAACCCAATCTTATCGCGATAACAAATAGAAAAGAGAGTTCTATAGGAAGACAGGTTTCAAACATAATTGATATTTGTGCTGGAATTGAAGTGGGAGTTGCGGCAACAAAAACTTTTTTTGCACAATTACTTTCTTTTTATGGATTAGCTATAAAATTTGCGCAAATTAAAGACAGTCAAGGTCCAGATGAAATAGGCAAATTAATAGAAGAACTTATAAATCTGCCTCCATTACTTGAGGATCTTTTAGAGAGGCATAACAAATCTTCAGAAAAGCTAGCACATGATTTTTTTAATATTAAAGATGTTATCTTTCTTGGAAGAGGCATAAATTATCCTATTGCTCTTGAAGGAGCGCTAAAACTGAAAGAAATTAGTTATATACATGCCGCTGGATATCCAGCGGGTGAAATGAAACATGGACCAATAGCTTTGTTAGATAAAAAAGTACCAGTAATTTCAATTGCCTCTCCTGGCGAAGTTTTTGATAAAGTTATCAGTAATGCTCAAGAAGCAAAAGCTAGAGATTCATATTTAATTGGAATTGCTCCTGAATGTAATGGAACAGAAATCTTTGATTATCTTATGAAAATTCCATCTTCTAATGAATGGGTTTCACCATTGCTAAATATTATTCCACTACAATTATTGAGTTATCATATTGCAGCTCACAGAGGACTTGATGTTGACCAACCAAGAAACTTAGCAAAAAGTGTCACAGTGGAATAATTGCCAATATTAAGTTGGATATTTTTAACTAGAGAATACTTTTTATTTAGGAAAGAAAGCGTTCTAAACTTCCATAAAGTATTCCTTTAAATTGATTTGATGAAGCTCGATATAGTCCCTACCATATGATGCAAGTGTTTCTTGCGTTATTAGTTCATACTTACTTAAAGCTCCAGATCTTTCCATTTTACCTTTAATTAATGCACCAAGAATGTGCCTATTATTTTTTGACTGAATTGATTTTGGCAATCCTTTTTTACCCGAACAAGAAATCATTGGAATTTTGTAGTACTTCTCTTTGCCTCCAACATTATCTTGAACATAGGCTGTCCACTCAAATTTCTTCATATTATCTTTAGGATAAATATTATTTAATTGCTCACTTTTTTGACTTGTTATTTCGACCTCAAACCACCCTCGGGGTGTCCATAAATTTCTACCGTTTCGTTTTACTTTTCTCCCCTTTTCAAAATAAAGATTGAGAGATGACTTTGGTTGTTTTTGTGGTCTATGCATGATCCTCATTTTTGGGAGGTCGATTCTTTTTGTTGGAAATGAATCTTTATTAATTTCAAAATTCTTTAAAGAATTTTCTCCAGTTTCTTTATCCTCCTTATCATTTTTTAGTCTTAATTCGATATCTTCTATTGGAAAACCAATTTTTTTATTAGTATCTTTTTCATGAAATAAATACTTCAAAAATGTTTTAATATCTTGTTTATCTTGCTCATCTTTTATTTCTAGGTTGAATTCCTTATAAGTTCCAAATCCTGAATAAGATAAATTTGAAGATCCAATATATATTTTTTCGCCATAATTATTACTTGTAAATCTAAAAATTTTTCCATGATATCTTTCAATTGTTATATATATTCCGCTTTCTGAATTTATTTTTCGTAGTTCTTTATTTAAATTAATTAAACAATCAATTTGTTTTTTAGAACCCCTTTCATGATAAATCATTCCAAAAAGTAATTTACATGAACCTAAAGATGCTATTTTTAGGAATTGAGGTTTTAATTCGTTTAAAAGTTCATAACTAAAGAATCCTGAGGCTACCTCAAGATGACTTGCATATTTTAAAGAGGATTTAAATTCTTCTTCAAAGCTTTTTCCACAATATTTACTGTTAGTAAACAAAATAACAAATCCTTTTTTAGTATTTTTAATTATTATCTCTAGAAATAGTTTTTTTTTAAATATTTGTATTTGTTTAAAAATTAAATATATTGTTTTAATAAAAAAAATTGTTGGTAAGAAATTTTTTGTTGACAAAGCTTTTATTTATGTTGCCATATATGTATGGACAAAAATAGCAACTCAAAAATTCAATTCAGACTCCCCAATGATCTCTCTGAGGATTTCAAAATCGCATGTCAATCCTTGGGAGTAAAACCTTCTGAAAAGTTAAGAGATTTAATGTGTGATTTTTTAGATGATTTTGAGAATAAAGTTTTAAATAGAGAACCTTATATTTTTCCAAAATTAGTTAAAAAAGATAATTTTGCGATCGGTGAAATGTATTGTGGTCCTGGTGGTATTGGATTGGCCGCTAAGAAAGCAAAATTAATAGTCAATGGTAATAAATATGGTTTTGAGCATATTTGGGCTACAGATAATCATAAGGACACATGCATGACTTTCCAATCAAATATTCCTTCTTTGAAAGATAAAAATTTTAAAGTTATTTGCGAAAATATTAGCGATAGTCTGGTAGAAAAATTACCTTATGTTGATGGTTTTTTATATGGCTTTCCATGTAATGATTTTAGTAATGTTGGTGAATCAAAAGGATTGGAAGGAAAGTATGGACCTTTATATTCTTATGGAGTTAGGTATATAAATAAAAATAATCCAAAATTCATTTTTGCAGAAAATGTGTC
>QCBE01000021.1 GCA_003281715.1 Prochlorococcus sp. AG-347-B23 | reverse complement strand
CTGCAACTATATTTAAGTCATCAGGAATTGCATGATAGGAATGTACAAAATAGACCCAATTATTTAATTCTTCAATCCCAAATAAAGTATTTTTTTTTGTAGGTAAAAGTTGGCACCATCCCATGTGTGGGATTCTTTGGTTAACAATCTTGGGTATTTTTTGTATTTTTCCCTTTAAAATTCCCAGCCCTTGAACTTTTCCTTCATCACTAGATTCAAAAAGGAGTTGAAGACCTAAACATATTCCAAAAAAGGATTTCCCACTTTTAATCCAATTTTTCAAATCAGTTATCATATTTGTATTTATGAGATTATTCATTGCTGGATCAAATGCTCCAACCCCAGGAAGTATTATCGCCTTACAAAGCTTAGAATCATTAAAGTTTTTAATTAATATAATTTCTTCTCCGAGACTTTCTAGAGATTTTGTTACAGAATGAATATTACCCATTCCATAGTCTATTAGTCCAATTTTATGCAAAGCTTTTAAATTTATAAATGCTTAGTTAAAGTGCTCGAAAGGGTGGCTTTTGGTACTGCACCGACAACAGTATCAACTTTTTGACCTCCTTTAAAAATCATTAATGTCGGAATACTTCTAATTCCATACTGACTAGCAACATTGGGATTCTCATCAGTATTTAATTTAAAAACTTTAATTTTACCTTCGAAGTCTTTTGAGATTTCTTCTACAATTGGAGCGACCATTCTACATGGACCGCACCAGGGCGCCCAAAAGTCAACCAATACTGGTAGATCACTTTGCAGTACGTCCTTGTCAAATGAAGAATCAGTTACGGCTGGAGCTGATGACATAATTTAAGTATTCCTTTTAGAAAATTTAGCAGGCAATTCTTTTAAGTGATGATTTCATTACAGATAAATTGATATAAGTAACAAAACATCTAAAAAAGCCCGATTAATCGGGCGATTTAGTGTGTGAGGAGTATGGGGTTTCCCCCATCATCTAATAATAACTCCTAATACGAAATTTGTTCAATTTAATGCTTAATCAACTTAGGATATATTGTTATGTTCTTAAAAGACTATTTACCCATCCCAAGCTGCTGAGCCTTTTGGTATACCTTACCCTCAGTCAAAAGAGATGGTGCAATAACTATTTCAACCGCTTGCATTTCTTTAATATTAGTAGCCCCAAGAGTACTCATTGATGTTCTAATAGCTCCTACTAAATTATGTGTACCATCATCAAGCAAAGCTGGGCCTCTTATTATCCTTTCTAAAGATCCTGTAGACCCCACTTCAATTCTTGTGCCCCTTGGCAATACTGGGCTTGGAGTAGCCATACCCCAGTGAAATCCTTTGCCTGGAGCGTTTGAGGATTTAGCTATTGGTGATCCAATCATTACAGCATCTGCTCCACATGCCAAACATTTACAGATATCTCCACCAGTAACAATTCCTCCATCACCAATAATAGGAATATAACGACCACTTTCTTTAAAGTAATCATTTCTTGCAGCACTACAATCAGCAATTGCAGTTGCTTGAGGGATTCCAATTCCCAATACTCCTCTTGATGTACATGCCGCTCCAGGTCCTATTCCAACCATCAACCCTGCAACTCCAGCATTCATGAGAAGTTTCGCAACTTCGTAAGTAACACAATTACCAGCTACAACTGGGACATTCATAGATTGACAGAGGTCTTTAATATTTAAGGTTTCCTTACCTTCCATACCAAGATGTTCAGTGGAAACAACTGTTCCTTGAAGAAAAAATAAATCTATTTTGGAATTATTAAGTGTTTCTTTAAACTTAATGGCAGCTTGAGGAGTCCCACTAAAAGCTGCTATACCTCCTCTTTCTTTCACCTCATTTATTCTTTGTACAATCAATTCCTTCTTGACCGGTTCACTGTAAATTTTCTGCATTAATGGAACAAAATCATTCTTCCCGACTGATGCTATTTGGTTCAATATTTCATCTGGGTTTTCATATCGTGTTTGTATGCCCTCCATATTAATAACCCCTAGGGAACCTAATTTTGTGAGCTCTACAGCCGTATTGACATCGACAACACTATCCATGGCACTTGCAACGATCGGAACTTCTCTTTTGAAATCACCTATTGACCAAGAAGGATCAGTCAAATCGTAATCAATTGTTCTATTACCAGGGACTAAAGCTATTTCATCGATGCCATAAGCCCGTCTGACTTTTTTATTTAAACCAAGTTCAATATTCAAGGTAATTTTCCCTTTATTTTGAATAAATTAACAACTAAAGGGGTAATAAGCCAAGGTTTATTCAAAAACAACAGGTTTTATTTTGATTTGTGTGTAAATGTGAGTATTTGGGAATTAAATAAATCTTTTTTTTAATTCATTATGACAATGAGCGATTATTATTAAAGAAAGGATTTTTATATGTCTGATATTTTAGATTCCGATAACTCAGGATTAAGCGAAGATAACGATCGAATTATTCAGACTGACTTAAGAAATGAAATGTCTCGCTCTTATTTAGAGTATGCAATGAGCGTTATCGTTGGTCGTGCTCTTCCAGATGCTAGGGATGGATTAAAACCTGTTCATAGAAGAATTCTTTATGCAATGTATGAACTTGGATTGACTAGCGGTAGACCATACAGAAAATGTGCAAGAGTTGTTGGAGAAGTACTTGGTAAGTACCACCCGCATGGAGATACAGCTGTTTATGATGCTCTGGTCAGGATGGCTCAAGATTTCTCTATGAGGATGCCACTAATAGATGGTCATGGAAACTTTGGTTCTGTAGATAACGACCCCCCAGCAGCAATGAGATATACAGAATCTCGTTTACAGTCTCTTACAGATGAAAGTTTGCTAGAGGATATTGAATCTGAAACTGTTGATTTCGCCGACAATTTTGACGGTTCTCAGCAGGAGCCAACAGTTTTACCGGCCAGAATCCCTCAACTACTTCTAAATGGATCATCTGGAATAGCAGTAGGAATGGCAACTAATATTCCACCTCATAATTTAGGAGAATTAATTAATGGTCTTAAATCAATAATTAAAAATCCTTCAATTGAAGATAGAGAACTTTTTGAAATAATAAAGGGTCCTGATTTTCCCACTGGTGGTCAAATCTTAAGCAGAGATGGTATAAGAGAAACTTTCAAGACAGGAAGGGGTTCAATAACTATGAGAGGTGTAGCAAATATTGAGCAGATTAAATCCACTGGTAGGGCAGAGAAAGATGCAGTAATAATTACAGAGCTTCCGTTTCAAACTAATAAAGCGGCATTGATCGAAAGAATTGCAGACTTGGTTAATGAAAAAAAATTAGAAGGTATTTCTGATATTAGAGATGAAAGTGATCGAGATGGAATGAGAATTGTTATTGAACTAAAAAGAGATGCCTACCCACAAGTAGTTTTAAATAATTTGTTTAAGTTAACCCCTCTTCAAAATAACTTTAGTGCAAATATTCTAGCTTTAGTAAAAGGAGAGCCCACAACACTTTCACTAAGGAAAATGTTAGATGTTTTTTTAGCCTTCAGAGTGGAGACAATAAGGCGAAGAACAGGATTTTTATTAAAAAAGGCGGAAGAAAGAGATCATATTGTAAAAGGTCTTTTATTGGCATTGGGAGCTATGGATGAAATTATCAATCTAATAAGATCAGCAAAAGATACAGTTACAGCTAGAGAAAAATTACAAACTGATCATGAGTTATCTTCCACACAGGCAGAAGCAATCCTACAAATGCAATTAAGAAGATTAACAGCCCTAGAAGCAGATAAAATTAAAGGGGAACATGATGAATTAACCCGAAAAATTAATGAATATCAGAAAATATTGAATAGTAAAGAAAGAATTTTTGAAATTATACTTGAAGAACTTAATAAAATCGATGAGAGATTTTCCTCTCCAAGAAAAACAGAAATACTTGATTTAGGCGGTGGTCTAGATGATATTGATCTTATCGCTAATGACAGATCCGTAGTTTTATTAACTGAAGCAGGTTATTTAAAAAGAATGCCTGTTAATGAATTCGAATCTACAAGTCGTGGGTCAAGAGGTAAAGCTGGAACAAAGACACAAGAAGATGATGAAGTGAAATTATTTATAAGCTGTAACGATCATGATACTCTTTTGCTTTTTAGTGATAGAGGAGTATCTTATGCGCTTCCAGCATATAGAGTTCCCATGAGTAGCAGAACAGCCAAAGGTACTCCATCAGTTCAACTTCTGCCAATACCAAGAGAAGAAAAGATAACTTCACTTGTCGCAGTAGATTCTTTTGATAACGATTGTTATCTATTGATGCTAACGAAGGCTGGATTTATAAAAAGAACTTCACTTTCTGCTTTCTCAAAAATCAGATCAAATGGATTAATAGCTATAAATCTTGAGGATGGAGACGCCTTGACTTGGGTTAGATTATCAAAAGAAGGAGATAGTGTTTTGATTGGATCAAGAACAGGAATGGCGATTCATTTCAGATTAGATTTTAATGAATTAAGGCCACTTGGCAGGACGGCAAGAGGGGTTAAATCAATGAACTTAAGAGAAGGAGACAATCTAGTTTCTATGGATGTTTTAACATCTAATTTGGTTGATCAATTGGCTAAAATTGACGATCTCACAGAAGATGTTGATGACAAAGTTGAGGAGAACTTTTCAGATGGTCCATGGGTGTTAATAGCCAGTGCATTTGGACTAGGGAAGAGAGTACCTGTAGCTCAGTTTAGATTACAAAAAAGAGCAGGCATGGGCTTGAGATCAATAAAATTTAGAATTAAAGATGATCAGCTAGTTTGTTTGAAGGTTCTTGGCGCGGGAGAAGAATTACTACTTGTGACCGAAAAAGGAGTAATTGTAAGAACAAACGCAGATAAAATATCTCAGCAATCTAGGGCAGCTACAGGAGTAAAATTACAAAGATTAGATGACGGTGATCATTTATCTGAAGTGGTATTGGTACCTCATGAACAACTAGAGGAGAAAGACCAACCTAGCTCAGTTAAACAAAATTAAAAGCCTTATGGTTAGCTAAATAATATGGAAATACTTGATATTTTAATTTTAGGTTCAGGTCCTGCAGCATTGTGTTTAGCTTCAGAATTAGCCAAGCAGGATCTAAATATTAAGGGTATATCAACAAAATCTCCATATGAAAAATGGGAGAATACCTATGGTATCTGGGCATCTGAATTAGAAGAATTAGGGTTAGAATCTTTGTTATCTCATAGGTGGTGTAAAACAGTTAGTTTTTTTGGAGATGGGAAAAATAAAAAAGGAGATACTCCGACAAAACACAACTACGATTATGGTTTAATAAATCAAGAAGCCTTTCAAAATGAGCTTTTAAAAAAATGTAAAGGGATTGAATGGTTGAATGAAACCGCAAAAGACATTAAAGAAAAAAATAAACTATCTGAGGTAATTTGTTTTTCAGGTCTCAAATTAAAGGCGAGATTAGTTATTGACGCAAGTGGTCATAAAAGTAATTTTGTAAAAAGACCAGTTCAAAATGAAATCGCTCAACAAGCTGCTTACGGAATTGTAGGTAAATTTACATTACCACCTGTTAATAAAGAACAATTTGTTCTAATGGATTTTCGTCCAAATCATTTAAACAATGAAGAAAAGTTATCATCTCCTTCCTTTCTTTATGCAATGGATCTTGGCAATGAAACTTTTTTTGTTGAAGAAACTTCATTAGCTAGTTATCCTGCATTATCCCAAGAAAATCTAAAAAAAAGACTTTATAAAAGACTTAATAGTAAGGGTGTTGAGGTAAGTGAAATTTTTCATGAAGAGAATTGCCTTTTCCCTATGAATTTACCTCTCCCATTTAAAAAACAATTTGTTCTTGGTTTTGGTGGATCTGCAAGTATGGTTCATCCTGCATCAGGATACATGGTTGGATCTTTATTAAGAAGGGCTCCACTACTTGCACAAAAATTAGCAATCTTTTTAAAAGAACCTAATCTAAGCTCTCTTGAAATAGCGACAAAAGGTTGGGAAATCCTATGGCCTTATGAGTTAACACAAAGGCATAAACTTTACCAATACGGTCTAAGAAGATTGATGAGTTTTGACGAAAGTAGATTAAGAAGCTTTTTCTCAAACTTCTTTAAATTATCAACCAATGAATGGGTCGGTTTTCTTACTAATACACTTCCACTTCCAAAACTAATTTACGTGATGAGTAAGATGTTCATAAATTCACCTTTAAAAGTAAAACTTGGAATGCTCAAGTTAAATTAGAATTTTATTTTCGCCAATCATCAATATTAATATTTGGGAAGACTTTATCCTCTTCCTCAATATCTTCAAGAAATTTTAAATTGATATTGGAATGATTTTTAATCATTTCAACCAATTTCCAGAACCTGAATAAGTGCCTTTCTATTCTCTCTTTTGCGAGCTCAGTTGTGGTTCCAGCTCTTAGAATAAAACTCCAATCAGAAGACTCGGAAAGAAGTAGTTCTCTTGCAGCTTGTTTGAAGAGTCTTTGAGATAAATCATTATTAAAATTTTCCAAGCACAAATCTACAAATTTTGAGCCTGCCTTTGTTATTTCTGGAACGATCCAAGCATTTGCATCATTAATCCAATAATTATGGTAACCACCCTGCCCCCAGCTTGATGGCGATGGATCGCAAATCTGAAGATTTGGTTTTTGCATTAAGAACTCTTTTAAATTTGTAAGCTTAATTGAATATTTACTAGAGTTCTTTAGTATATTTTCAATAAAAAAAGGTCCCTCATACCACCAATGACCAAATAACTCTGCATCAAATGGAGCTACCAATAAAGGCTTGAAGGGAGAGGATAAAGTCAATTTTTCTAGTTGTTTGGATCTCGCTAGAAGAAAGGCATCAGCATGTTCTACTGCCTTGTTTTTGGCTTCATTTTCAAGGTAAAACTCTTTTTCACCTAAAGAAATGTTTTCATCTGTAATCTTATGAAACTTTAACCCCAAAGGTCTCTTTGTTGAAATGCCCTTCTTTTGGAGCTTTAAAAGTGGTAATTCCCACCCCAAATCTTTATGAAATTCCCTGTAGACTTTGTCGCCCGGGAACCCATCCTTAGCAGACCAAACGGGCAAGGTTGATTCACTATCTCTCCCGAAAAATGCCACTCCTTTTTTCGAACATATTGGAGCATATACACCATACCTAGGCCTTGGTGTGGAGTTTAGAATCCCGTGTCCGTCTAAGATTGTATATCTAATTCCAGATTTAAATAGTATTTCATCTAAACCCTCATAATATGCGCATTCAGGTAACCAAATACCTAAAGGCTTTGTTTCAAAAATATTTTCATGGCTCCTAATGGCTGTATTGATTTGTGCTTTTACAGTTTCAGGGTTCTCCCTTAAAATTGGCAAATATCCGTGAGTAGCAGCACAAGTAAGAATATCCAAATTTCCAGAGTTATTTAAAACCCTAAACTTCTCAATTAAATTTCCAGAACAATTTTGCCAGTATGAGTATTTATCATTAAGGTTATTGAATAAAAACGCAGATGCATTTTTTTCTTCTAGTGGCAGTTCGTTTAGGAAATCATTCCTTGTTTTAATCCAGCTTGGGAAAGTTTCTTGAATTTGTTTATTATTTAGAAGTGATAATAATGTTGGAGACAAACTAATAGTAAGTTTTGTATTTTCAGGATTTTCATTTTTGGAAGATTCTATTGATTGAAGTAGTGGTATATAACATTCCAGAATCGCCTGAAATAACCAATCCTCTTCTAAGGAGTTTTTTTCATTTTTTCTGACATAAGGTAGATGAGCATGTAAAACTATCGCTAACTGACCTAAAATATTTTGTTGGGGGTATAGCCCATTCATACTTTTTATAATTTATGCCTGAAATTCAATAAAAAACCAAAATCAACCTTAAAAAAAAGGAAGCTTTTTATCATAAAAGAATACTTTAAAAGTTTAAGTATTTTATTTTTTTTTTCAGAATTTTAACCAATATTATTTTAACTAAAAAGTTTCAGCAAAATATTATTGATTTAAATCTAGTCAAATTTTTTTAATTAGCTTAATATAAGTTTAGTTTATTCCTTCTGATGTCAAAAGATCCTGGAAGAATTTTGATATTTGATACCACTCTTCGAGATGGAGAGCAATCTCCTGGTGCCAGTTTAAATCTCGAAGAAAAACTTGCGATCGCCCATCAATTAGCAAGATTAGGAGTTGATGTTATTGAAGCTGGATTCCCTTTCGCAAGTCCAGGAGATTTTAAAGCTGTTAATAAAATTGCTAATGCAGTCGGGAAAGAAAATGGACCTGTAATATGCGGTTTAGCTAGAGCGTCTAAAGGAGATATAAAAGCATGCTACGAAGCAGTAAGTCCAGCCCCAAAAAAAAGAATACATACTTTTATTGCAACAAGTGATATTCATCTTAAACATAAACTTAAAAAATCCAGAAAAGATGTTCTTCAAATAGTTCCAGAAATGGTTAATTATGCAAAATCATTAGTAGATGATATTGAGTTTTCTTGTGAAGATGCTTCAAGGAGTGATCCTGACTTTTTATACGAAGTGATTCAACTAGCAATTTCTGCAGGAGCGACAACAATAAATATCCCTGATACTGTTGGATTCACAACTCCTAGTGAATTTGGCAAACTAATTGCCGATATAAATAAAAATGTTCCAAATATTGATGAAGCAGTTATCTCGGTTCATGGTCATAATGATTTAGGTTTAGCAGTAGCAAATTTTCTAGAGGCAGTGAAAAATGGAGCGAGACAACTAGAATGTACTGTTAATGGAATTGGTGAAAGAGCCGGTAATGCCTCTCTAGAGGAATTAGTAATGGCACTGCACGTTAGAAAGAGTTTTTTTAATAGTTTTTTCAAAAGAAATCCAGATTCACCAACTCCTCTTACGGCTATAAGAACAGAAGAGATAACAAAAACCTCCAGACTTGTTTCCAACCTAACTGGTATGGTTGTACAACCTAATAAAGCGATTGTGGGAGCCAACGCTTTTGCACATGAGTCAGGCATTCATCAGGATGGGGTTTTAAAAAATAGACTAACTTATGAAATTATCGACGCAAAAACTGTTGGTTTGAGTGATAACAAAATATCTTTGGGGAAACTTAGTGGAAGAAGTGCAGTAAGAGCAAGATTAGAAGAGATGGGATATGACTTGAGCCGAGAAGATTTAAATGATGCTTTTGCTCGTTTCAAGGATTTAGCTGACAGGAAAAGAGAAATTACTGATCGAGATTTAGAAGCAATCGTTAGTGAACAAGTGCAGCTCCCAGAAGCTAAATTTCAATTAAGTCTTGTACAAGTAAGTTGCGGTAATACATCTAAACCTACTGCCACTATTTCGCTTCTAAACACGGAAGATAATACGGAGGATACTGCTGTATCAATAGGGACTGGACCCGTTGATGCTGTATGCGAGGCATTAAATAAATTAGCTAAAGTTCCTAATGAATTAATTGAATTTTCTGTTAAGTCGGTAACCGAAGGAATTGACGCTTTGGGCGAAGTAACAATAAGAATAAGAAGGGATAATAAAATATATTCTGGTCATTCTGCTGACACGGATGTTGTAGTTGCTGCTGCAAATGCTTATGTTAATGCTTTAAATAGGCTTATATTTTCTGAGAAAAAAAATTCAATTCACCCACAATTTGATAATTTAGAAAATTCTGAGAAAACATTTCTAACAAATCCTACAAATTAAATTATTTCCTAGGATTATTAAGTACCATAAAAATTAGTCTCTTAATACTGTAGATTAAATAAATAGTTAAAGCTGTAAATAATGAAGGAAAGGTTACTAGGATATTGGGCGCTTTCGTGGGTTGGGTTAATCAGCAATATAACCGCACTTCCAATAATCGCATTAATAATAAGTTATGGGCCTCCACTAAAAGTTGCAAATATTACTCTTGCGATAAGTCTTGGATGGCCGGCTGCGATCGTTGGAATAGTTTCTTCAGCAGCTCTTTTAGCAGAGAGAAAATGGGGAGTAACTTTAACTTTAGTTTCTCTATCAATGGTAATTTCTGGTATGGGACCATATTCAGTAGTAAGGCTTATAACTCTTCAAGACATTTATGGTATTGGTGGGTTTACTCTTTTAACAACATTATTAAGTACATTAGCTCTTATATATTGGTGTAATCCAAAACATCGAAGAAGTATTAGGCTATAAATTACGTAAAAGAGAATTAGGAAAAAGTATTATTCTTGCTAATTGGATACTGAATTCTTCTATGTCTAATTCTTTTCCATACATTCAAGAATGCCCTTTTTATTAAGAAAATTTCCCCCTTCGATAAATTACTATCATCCAATTGACCATCTTTTTGACGTGAGTAAATAATTTTAGAAATTGTTTCCAAAGCTTCTTTATCAGATGCATTAATGTTCATAGCTCTTAGTGCTGCTTCACATCCATCAGCAAGCATTAAAATGGCTGTTTCTTTTGACTGAGGAATAGGTCCATTATACCTAAAATCATTTTTATTAATTTTGATATTTTTTTCTTTAGCCTTGTGAAAAAAATATCCCATTTTTAGAGTGCCTTGATGTTCTGGGATAAAATTTGCTATTGGTTTAGGTAGTCTATTTTTTCTTGCATACTTTAATCCTTCATCAACATGCGCCTGTAATATCTCTGCACTTCTAACAGGATCATCAATTTCGTCATGTGGATTTTTTGAACCATCCTGATTTTCAATAAACCAATTAGGGGCATGTAATTTACCAACATCATGATATAAAGCGCCAGTTTTAATTAGATCAATATCACCTCCGATCATTCTTGTTGCTTCCTCTGCTAAACCACATATCAACAAAGTATGTTCAAAAGTGCCGGGAGCTTCAAGAGACAATCTTCTAATGAGAGGTTTCTCCTTATCAGCCAATTCAAGTAATCTTGCTTTAGTTAATAATCCAAATATCGATTCAAAAATAGGAATAAATAAAATAGTAAAAAGCATTACTATTGCCAATAACAAAGAGTCAGAAAATATATCACCGTTAGCTAAAACAAATTCTTGATTGTCAAAAAGAGGTTTACTATCTTTACCTATTAATACCCATTGACTCAAGAACGATCCTATGGGGACAAAAATTGATAGTTGAAGTAACTGAGCTCTACTTCTTATTCTTCCTCCAAGTAGAGAAACTACTGAAGCGCAAACTAATAAAATAAAAAATAAATTATTATTTATGGAAACTGCTGGGTCTGGCCAACTAAAGCTTGCTATTGATACCCAAGCTAAAGCTGTTATGCTTCCCATTCCTTGAGATATTATTAACGCCGGTGGAATTATCAAAGATAATGGACTTATGGTTGAAGCTAAGACTAGTTTCGTGGCTTGTACTGCAAAAAGAAGAGTAATGATGAAGATGATCTGTCTTGAAGAAATTGTGGGATTCTCTTTTTTTGAAACTAATATCAAAATTCCAGAACTAATAAGTATTTCAATAAAGGTCAAAAGCCAAGAATAAATATCTGTAATATTTAAAGGCGAAATAAGAAGTAGTTTATAAGAGGAAATTATTGAAATTAAAATGCATACCAAAAAAATTATGAGATTATCTATTCTTGAAATTTTAATGGGTTGTTTTAATGGGACTTGACTTCTCCTCCACAAATAAAACAATTTCTTTAAAGTAGTTGTGATGTTTTGCACAGAATATAAATAAATCTATTTGAATAATTTAAAATTATAGGCATGCTAGATGTAAAAAGGAGATGTTTTTCTAAATGTCATTAAAATTAGACGGTAAAAAATTATCTCTTGAAATTGAAGAAAGATTACATAATTATATCTCTAGTAATAAAAAAATTGCAAAAAGAGCTCCCGGTTTAGCTGTAATAAGAATCGGTGAAGACCCTGCAAGTGGTGTTTACGTTAATAACAAGGAAAAAGCATGTTCAAGGATTGGAATAAGGAGCTTTATCTTTCACCTAAAAGATAGTGTAGAGCAAAAAGAAGTCGAACAATTAATAATCAAACTTAATTGTGATAAGGATATTGATGGAATGTTGCTACAACTTCCCATCCCAAAGAAGTTTGATGAGCAAAAACTTATCAGCCGCATTAATCCAAGCAAAGATGTAGATGGATTAAATGAGATAAACATCGGCAAATTAGTGAAAAATGAGCCTGCTTTGAGATCATGTACACCAGCAGGAATTATTAATTTATTAAAATCCCAAAATATTACAATTGAAGGTAAGAAAATTGTCGTAATTGGAAGAAGTTTGCTTGTTGGGAAACCCCTATCGCTTATGTTGTTGAATCTAAATGGAACGGTAACAATGACTCATTCAAAAACATTAAATTTGAATAAAGTATGTAGAGAGGCCGATATACTAATTGCGGCTGCAGGAAAACCCAATCTTGTAGATTCGAGTTTTGTAAAAGAAGGAGCAGTAATAATTGATGTTGGAATTCATAGATTAAAAAGTTCCGATAAAAATCAAACCAGATTATGTGGCGATGTATTATTAGAGGATGTTATTTCTAAAGTTTTTGCTTACACACCTGTACCAGGAGGTGTTGGACCAATGACCGTAACAATGTTACTTGTAAATACTATTTTTAGCTGGCAAAAACAATTTGGTTTATCATCAACTCTTAATGACCTTTTGCCATAAACTAAACGATGAAAAAATTTTTTACAAATGGTATAAAATGACTGAAGTTATAAATAGTATTTCTGATTTTGAAAAATATCTAAAAAACACAAAAAAGGTTGTAGAAGAAGCTCTTGATTTTTCCTTGGGCCCTGAGAATCCAGAAATTTTAAGAGAATCAATGAGATATTCCCTTTTAGCTGGAGGGAAAAGAATACGTCCAATTTTATGTTTAGCATCCTGCTCACTTGCGGGGGGAGACCCCTCTCTTGCTGTTCCTACCGCAGTAGCGATAGAAATGATCCATACAATGTCCTTGATTCATGATGATCTGCCCGCTATGGATAATGATGACTTAAGGAGAGGTAGGCCAACAAATCATAAAGTCTATGGAGATGCAATAGCTATTCTTGCAGGAGATGCTTTATTAACCAGGGCCTTTGAGATGGTCTCTTTAAGAAGCCCAGGAGTCGATCCAACTAGATTATTAAATGTAATTGGAGAATTATCTTTAGTCGCAGGCGCACCAGGCCTAGTCGGGGGACAAGTTGTTGATTTAGAGTGCGAAGGCAAAGAAGTCAACCTCGAAACTCTCGAATATATTCATCTTCATAAGACTGGGGCTTTATTAAAGGCTTGCGTAAGAACAGGCGCGATGATCGCAGGCGCTAACGAAAAACTATTACAAGCACTAACAACATATGCAGAGGGAATTGGTTTGGCCTTCCAAATAATAGATGATATTCTTGATTTAACTTCCAGCAGTGAAAAGCTTGGGAAAACAGCAGGCAAAGATCTTTTGGCTGACAAAACGACTTACCCTAAATTACTGGGAATGGAGGAGTCAAAGAAAAGAGCATTTGATTTAGTTGAAAAAGCAAAAAAAGCAATTGAACCTTGGGGGCCTGATGCAAGGAATTTAATATCATTAGCTGACTTTATTACCAATAGAGACAGATAAATAGTTTTAATTTATGTCTGAGTTTTTTATCTTTTTTAATAATTCAGTTCTTTTCTGGAGCTTATTATCCTGTTTACTAGCTCAATTTTTTAAAATCGTATTCAATTTCTTTTCAACTGGAGAAATCAGATTTGGGATTATGTTCGAGACAGGGGGTATGCCTTCTAGTCATTCGGCCTTAATAACTGGTGCGGCATCTGGTATAGGTTATGAATTGGGATTTGATAGCTCAATATTCGCATTATCAGTTGCTGTAGCATTAATAGTTATGTATGACGCTAGTGGTGTTAGAAAATCAGCTGGAATTCAAGCTGCAGAAATCAATAAACTATCAAAAAAACTAGACCCTAAATCTGAATTATTTTTAAAAGAAACCTTGGGCCATACAAAAATTGAGGTCATGGTGGGGAGTTTTTTAGGACCTTTGATTACTTTGCCTGGAATGTTTTTTTTAGGTTCTCCACTCAAAATATTTGATTTGATAATAAATTAAGAATCCTTTGAAAAACTAATTTGGGTGGCATCTATAAAGTTTTTTGCGACTTCTGGAGAACTTGGCAAATGTAAGTGAATCCAACTTGCATGCAATTTTTCATCAAAATAGCCTTCATTTTTGTATTCAGTTTCCCAAGATTTAATTTTCCATGGGTAGGATAGTTTCTTCTGATGCTCAGCTTTTGTGAAACTATCAGATAAATTATTTTCAATTCCCCAATAATGAAATTCATGTCCTCTAATTAATTGATTTTGTTTAATGATCGGGGTGTCTTTTAGACCCTTAATGTATCTATAACCAACTGTAAGTTTAGTTTTTTTGGATCTAAAAGGCAGGATTCCACTCATCTTATAATTATTACCATTTTCATCTTTTATAAAGTCTCCTAAAATCATCATCCCTCCGCACTCTGCATATATAAATCTATTTTCGCGAAATTTCCTCAACGAATTTAAGCTTTTTATAGAGTTACTTATATGTTCAGCATATTTTTCTGGGAACCCTCCAGGAATTATTAAAGAAGAAGCCTCATTTGGTATTTCTTCATCATCATAAATACTCCACGAAATCAATGGAATTCCTATTTCACTCAAAAACTCTTTAGTTTCAGGATATTGAAAATGAAAGATTTTATCTTCTGCAATTGCAATAGGCTTACTTTTATCTATTTTAAAATCTTCAAAACTGAGAGAATTAAATATTTTCTTTTGAGGAGATTTCAGGAATTTAATAAGAGAAAATACATCAAGATTTCTTTCGGCGAAATTTGCGAAATATTCAATATTAATTTCTTTACCATTATCCAATGGAGATATCAAACCTAAATTAGCTTTGTCTAAAGTTATTTTTGAATCGGATGGTAAAAAACCAAGAATTTCGATATCTTCATTTTTAAAAACTTCTTCGATTAATTTTTTATGCCTATCTGAATTAACGTTGTTAAATATAATTCCCGATATTGACAACTCATTATCGAAATTTCTAAACCCTCGAACAGTCGCCAAAAGAGATGCTACTTGACCTTTAGCATTAACAATAAAAATTACTGGAACATTAAGAAGTTTAGAGATATTTGCGGTGCTTGAATAGGTTGTTGACCCTAGTCCATCAAATAGACCCATTGCTCCTTCAATCAATGAGAATTCATATTTCAAAGAATGTTTAAAAAAACTTTCTTTAACCCATTCCTCACCACTTAAAAAAATATCTAAATTCCTACAAATAGGTTGGCCAATGGAACTAAGTTGTTGTTGATCGAGATAATCTGGGCCAACCTTGAAAGTTTGTATCTTTATACCTTTTGAGAACGCCCAACAAGATATCAAAAGCGATAATGTAGTTTTTCCACTATCAGTTGAAGGAGAGGATATTACGCAAGGCATTTATTAGTTATTAAAACCATTAAATATTTGAAGAGCTATTTCAATAGAATTTTCAAAAAGAGGACTTGTATTACCTCTACTACTTCCCAATAATTTACTAACGTCATACTCTGATGAAGAAAAAGAGTTTGGAACAACTTGTTCTATTAATTCCATATTAGCCATTCCCCCTGCTTCAAGTCTCATGCATTCCACTGATTCACAGCCAAGTATTACGCAAGTATTATTTTTTTGAACCTCACTAATTTTTGAAATCAGCCTTAATCCAATAACTTGGCCTAAATGAATACTTGGATTTCCCAAAGATAAGGGATTAATTGATGTGGAAATTATTTCGCCATTAATTCTTTCAAACTCTATTTTTGTTGATTCTTTATCCCTTTCAACTCTTAGAAAAGACCAACCAAGTTTATCGCTAATCCATGAAATCAAAAACAACGCTTGAATCATATGATCTCCTGCGATATCAACATCAATATCAGTAATATGATCTAAAATTGGTCTCCTCGAGGGCGGATCAAAAATCATTGCCAATGATTCCCTCCAATTTTTCAATCTAACCCAATTCAAATCATTAATAGCTTTATTTGAATTATTTAATTGATCTAAAACTTTTAAACATCTTTGAGGCGATCCCAGAGCAGTATCAATTATTAACCTTAGACCATAATCAGTGAAATATTCGAAGATTTCAGGCGACTCATCCAAGCTTCCATTCCACCACAACCATGCAGGTAATTCATCAATAGATAATTCATCAATTATTTTTAATCCTTTATTAGATATTGAGGCCGAGCCCCCCCTAATAACAACTAAATCCCCACAAATAGGTTGCATAGCTGGGGTATCACTTAATGGACAGTAAGCGGATACAAAAGTTTTGATATCTGAATTTTTATTTAATGTTGGCGCTAGAGTTATTAATCTTCTTGGATTCAATGTACTTATCGTTGATTCAAAAAATTGTCCTCTAAAATCTTCAAAGTCTTTATTAGATAAATTTTCCTTCAACAAATTCAATAATTCTTCACTATTAAGTGAAGTAGTGATAGGAAGTCCTTGATCTAATATAAATTTTTTAGCAACTTCAATTATCTCTGGACTTAAATTTCCAGTAATTGGTCCATTTACTAATCCTTTTTGAACCAAACATTGTTCTAGCCAAGCAGGCTGCCAGACCACTAATGTGAAAGTATTAGCTCCACTATTATCTTTATCTTCTGAAATCCATAATTTATTAAGGTAATTAGAAATTTCCTGATAAGGCAACTCTAAAGGGGTTTGTAGTGTAAGTTGAGGCTTCATTTTTAGGGTCTACGCCAGAAAATATTATCTTTTGAAATTAATTGATCTGACTCAGGAGGTCCCCATGTCATAGATTCATAATTATAAATAGGTAACTTCCAAGGAGAATTATCCATCAATTCTATTAATGGCGTATAAAGTTTCCAGGCTGCCTCTACCTCATCACTTCGAGTAAATAATGTTGGATCAGAAAGCATTGCATCAGCTAATAATCTTACATAGCCTTCATCTGAGGGTTCTCCAAATGATTCATCATAAGAAAATTCCATCTCAACAGGTCTTGATTTCATTCCAGAACCAGGAGATTTTACCTCAAATTTAAAAGTAGCACCTTCATTTGGCTGAATTCTAAGTATAAGTTGATTTGGGGCAGGATTTATTATTGTTGATTCAAATAAATGAACAGGAACGTCTTTAAAAGTCAAGACTATTTCTCCAAGTCTTTTAGGTAGTCTTTTACCTGTTCTCAAATAAAAAGGAACCCCTTGCCAACGCCAGTTATCCACGAAAACTTTTGTCGCAATATAAGTTTCTGTTGTGCTATTACTATTAACACCATCTTCCTGCCTATATCCTTTGAGTCTATTTGAAATATTCCCTCCCTCTCCATATTGACCTCTTATGCAACAATTCCACGGTTCATTTTCGTCAGCAAGTTTTGAAGCTTGAAGAACCTTAGCTTTTTCATTTCTTATTGCTTCTGGTTCAAATTTTCCAGGAGGTTCCATTGCAGTAACTGCAAGCATTTGAGTCATATGATTTTGAAGCATATCCCGTAAAGCACCAGAGCTTTCGTAATAACCTGCTCTATCTTCAACACCAACTGTTTCAGATGAAGTAATTTGAACACTTGATATATAATTCCTATTCCAGATTGGTTCAAAAATAGTGTTAGCAAACCTCAAAACAAGAATATTTTGAACTGTCTCTTTACCTAAATAATGATCAATCCTATAAATCTGACTTTCTTCAGCGCAACTTTGAACGATCTTATTCAATTTTTTTGCACTTGAATAATCTCTTCCAAAAGGTTTTTCAATTACTAAACGACTTTTCTTAGGGTCATCTAAAAGACCAGCCCCTTTTAGAGCTTTACATCCACTTGCATAGAAATTCGGAGATACTGATAAATAAAATGTTCTATTCCCATGAGTAGCTTGTGTTTTATCAATTTCATTTAATCTTCTAGAAAGCCTTACGACATGATCACTTTGTTGTAGGTCAACTGGTTCATAGAAAAGATAATTGGAAAATTGTTCCCACTCCCTTTCTTTACCAGATATTTGATTTGATAACTTTACTTTCATCTTTTCTCTAAACTCATTATCAGTCCAAGGTCTTCTCGCGCAACCAACTATTCCAAATTCACTAGGAATTCTTCTTTGCAAATAGAGTTCAAATAAGGCTGGTATTAATTTTCTATGAGTGAGGTCTCCACTAGCGCCAAAAATTACTAAACATTGTGGAGATATGACTCTTTCCTGCCGTAAACCTAATCTTAGAGGATTACTTAAAGTTGAAGGCATATTTTTAGTGTTCTTTATTTAAAATCCTCTTTTTTTCAAATATTAGCTACGTATTGTGTCTAAACCAAAAAGTATTTAGTACGTGAAACTTAAATCTAAATATCAAAAATTTAGTAAGTTTCTACGTGCCATCTTCCTGCTTTTTTCAGTTGAGGTCTTAATTCTGACCAGTTCAATCCTTTTTCTTCTGCGGCCTTAGTCATTGCTTCATCTATTCCAGGTTCCATACCTTTTAATCCACAAAGATAAATATGTGTCTTTTCATCTTCAATCATATTGAAAAGTTCATTAGCTGACTCTAAAACTCTATCTTGAATGTACATTCTTCCACCTTTTGTATTTTGCTGCTCGCGACTAATAGCTTTTGTATATTTAAAATTATCTGGATTCTCAGAAATGTATCTTTGAAGATCTTCTTCGTATAACAAATTAGCTGATTTTGGAGCACCCATAAATAACCAAGCTTTACCCTTAAAATTCCATTTATTTTTTTCTTTTTCAGTTGGTTCGAACATTCTTCTTAAATAAGCCCTCATTGGTGCTATTCCAGTTCCAGTGGCTAACATAACGATATTTGCGTCCTCTTCATCAGGGAGAAGCATTTCTTTACCAACAGGACCTGTTATTTTTACTTTATCTCCAGGATTGATATCACATAAGTAAGTAGAGCAGACACCATTAATGGTTTCACCATCTTTTTCATACTGAAGCTGTCTTACACAAAGAGAAACTGTATTTCCATTAAAGTCATCACCATGTCTGGTGCTAGCTATTGAGTATAGTCTTAATTTATGAGGTTTTCCATTAGCATCTTCACCCGCAGGCATGATACCAATACTTTGACCTTCTACATAATTTAAAAATGGATCACTATCTTTAAGGTCGAAAGTTATGTGATTAACTCTACCAATTGCTCCTTCTTTGAGAAGACTATAGTTTTCAATAACTGTTCCCTCATATGGTGTTTTAGGACGGTAAATATTGACTGGAACATCTGCATGCTTTTTCTTAACTATTTTTGGAGCTTCAGTTTTTGGAGCTTCTGTTTTTGGAGCTTCTACTTTTGAAACAGCGACTTTTTTAGGTTCCACAGCTTTTGCCTCAGGTTTTTTTGTTTTTGCTTCTTCAACAAATTTTAAAGCTCTTTTATTAAAAGTTGTGAGTATAAAATAAAAAACAGCTATAACTACTGGTATATGAGCTAATCCGCCTGCGATTACTTTTGCTTGTGAATACATTTTTTAGATTTCTTTTATAAAAGATTATCAATTTGTAGTTTAATTTGTAGTGATTTTACAAAAATGGTTACGTTTTGAGATCGGGATAAATAAAAGAAATTATTTTAATTTTTCAGTATTTGTTGTTTTTATCAGTATAGTTACACAGAAATAATTTTTTATCTAATTAAAAAATTCATTTATGAACAATCCTCAAGAATCAGAAGATCATTCTAAGAACAATGGTTACAGGACAATTGAGCAGACTATGGAAAAGTTTTCCGGCGGGACAAGACGACTAGCAGCTCAACTTACAACCTCTGCAAGTTTTGATTCTTTGTGGAGTGTTTTAACAGATTATGATCGGCTAAATCTCTACATACCAAATCTTTTATCGAGCAAAAAAATATTTCAAAAGGGGAATAATGTTCACCTTAAACAAGTTGGGGCTCAAGATTTCCTTGGCATGAAGTTTTCAGCTGAAGTAACCATAGATTTATTTGAAGATAAGGAGCTTGGTCTCTTAAAATTTAATTTAATAAAAGGAGATTTCAGAAAGTTTGAGGGTAGTTGGAAAATTCAAAATATTAAAAATACTTCAACAAACTCATTAATTTATGATCTTACTGTTCAAGGGTGTCAGTGGATGCCAATAGGGATGATAGAGAAAAGATTAAAAAAGGATCTTTCAGAAAATTTGATTGCCGTCGATAAACAAGCAAAATCCTCAACAAATTAATTTGAATTTTTAATAATAGCCCCAAGGGGATTCGAACCCCTGTCGCCTCCGTGAAAGGGAGGTGTCCTAGGCCTCTAGACGATGGGGCCAGGAAATTAGCATAACAGCTTATTAAAAATTAAGAGTAAGGCTAGCCTTTCGTCAAGTATTGTTGCTCTTTGTTTTGTCCTTGCCACACAGGAACAGTAAAATGAAAGCAGGAACCTTCACCAACTTCAGATACAACCCATATTCTTCCTCCATGGACTTGTACTATTCTCCGGCATACAGATAAACCTATCCCAAATCCTGAAGTTCCTTCAGAAGTCTGTGGGAGCCTTACTCTATCCAAAAAAATTCTTTTTTGTTCACTCAAAGGAATACCGGCGCCTTTGTCACAAACTGTTATTTCTACCCACTGATTTGTCTTATGAATCATTGTAATTTTTATGGATCCAGAGTCTTTAGAAAATTTAACAGCATTTTCAATTAAATTTAAAAATACTTGTCTCATTCTCCTTTGATCTGCGAAAACACTTGGCAGATCAGATGGAATATCAGTATCAATTTCAATATTCCTTAATCTCCAGAATTTTTCTAATTCGAGTATTACTTCAGCACTAATATTACCTAAGTCAATTTTCTGAGGATTAAATAATGCTTCCCATTTGGTTGTTCCGACCTCTAAAAGATCCTGAGATAAAAGTTCAATCTCTTCAAGACGTCTTTTAATCACCTCTTGCAACTTTGAAATATCTATTTGACCAAGTTTTTGACTTTGAACAGCCAAAGTAGCCGCAGTTAAGGGTGTTCTTAATTCATGCGCGACCATTCTTAATAATCTTTCCTGAGATTCTATTCTTTTTGTTAATGTCTCATTTTCTTGCCTTAAAACAAGAAGTTCGTCTTCCAGAAGAAATTCTTTTTGAGTTCTAATTGAATCAATTTTCGAGGGTTGCAAATTAATCCCAAGATTTTTTGTTAAGCCTTCCTGTGTCCACCTTGGCAACCATTTTTGCAACTGAGAGAAAATATTACTTCCAGCAAATATTTGCTTTGGAGCTGGGGAAAGCTTTATAAGAGCAGGAATAGCAACCAATCTATGTAATTCAAGTAATTCCGGCTGTTCTGTAGGCTCAGATATCTGAAGAGAGATCTCAAATTCACAATCATCTGATTCTAAATAAGCAATCAAGGACTTTATATCATTACTAGAAAGTTGATTTCTAGCTGC
>QCBE01000020.1 GCA_003281715.1 Prochlorococcus sp. AG-347-B23 | reverse complement strand
TGGCCGTTGCGAAAAGATTATATTCAGCCAGATTTCTATGAACTTCAGGATGCTTATTAGTTTAATTTTTTTAATTTACGGTAAATAAACATTACTGCTCTTGCTAGTCTCCTTGGATCATGTCTGAGTGTTGGAGTTATTCTTTTTGCATATAGAGGTGCTTGCAGAACATAATAACCCTCGGATAATAGTTTTTCTTTATTACATTGGACAGGCTCTGCCCCTCTACTTTCGTAATAGTCTACTAATGGAGACTTTTCAAATTGAGTCTGAGATAAGATTGAATCAAAAATTCGAGTATTAACTCCAAAATTTGATAATTGTTTTTCTATTGCCTTGATATGTTGATAGACATCAAGTCCATCTGTTTCTCCAGGCTGAGTCATCAAATTACTTATATAAATTTTGGGAGCATTACTTTGCAATAAGGCATCTACTATCTCTGGTACTAAAAGATTAGGTAATAAAGAAGTGTAAAGACTACCTGGGCCAAGAACAATTAAATCAGCTTCTTTTATAGATTCAAGAGCACTTGGAAGAGCTGAAGGATTTTCAGGTAGGTAACCAATCCTCGAAATTAATTTTTTAGATTTACTGATCTTGCTTTCACCAAAAATTTTTTCACCATCTTCTAATTCGGCCCATAACATAACATCAATATTTGTTGCAGGTAAAACTTGACCTTGTACCGCCAAAACCTTACTAGAAGCTTGAACTGCTTTTTCTAAACTTCCTGTAATTGTTGTTAAAGCTGACAAGAATAGATTTCCAAAACTATGACCTTCCAGACCACTTCCCCCTGAAAATCTGTACTGAAATAATCTAGTCAAAGTTGGTTCTTCGTTTGATAAGGCTGCCAAACAATTTCTAATATCTCCTGGAGGTTGCACACCTAATTGTTTTCTGAGAATTCCACTACTTCCACCATCATCGGATACGGTTACGATTGCTGTAATATTACTACTAAAATTTTTTAAGCCTTTCAGTAAAGTAGATAAGCCTGTACCGCCCCCAATTGCAACAATATTTGGGCCTCTGTTTAATTTACTTTTAACTCTTAATGCATCAACTAAAAATGTATCTTTTTCTGGAACAAGCGCTTTTTGAATAGAATTAATACTTCTATTTTGTCCAATCCCTATTAATAATATTCCAATAAAAGAAATCAATGGTCCCATTAATGATACAGGCAAAATACTAGTTAAACCTGTCATAACTGAAAAAAAGATTTCAATAAGCCAATATAGCGGTCTTAAATTTGTCCAAATTACCAAGCCTAATAATGTAGTCAAAAATCCTATCGCAGATGTAAGCATCCATCTTTTTATTACCAATCCTGGCAAAAGCCAACTCAAAATTCTTAAGATTTTGTTTAACAAGACAAAATTAGACTTTTTAAAGTTTTTATAGAACCTTCTTACCCTTTTTTTACTCTTATTCATTAAAAAACCTCTTGAATTATTTTTCTCAAATTTAAAGACTATATAAAAACATTATAAATCAAATTCATACATCCTTTTTTTATTTCTAAAAATAGGCAAAATGAAATATATAGATTTTTTTACATAAGTTTTGAAAAAATCAAAGCATGCAGTTGAAACAAAAAACCTCTCAATAAGCTGGGGGGAAGTTAATGTGCTTAATCAAATAAACTTTGAACTTAATGATAGAGAGAAATTAGCTATTGTTGGCCCCTCAGGTTCTGGGAAATCAACCATATTAAAAATTTTAGCAGGACTAATTTTACCTACCAAAGGAGAATTAAGAATATTTGGTGAGAAGCAAACATATTTGAGGATAGATCAAAATAATCCTCCTGATGTAAGATTAGTTTTTCAAAATCCAGCATTACTAGGATCTTTAACAATTGAAGAAAATGTAGGTTTTCTACTGAAAAGGAATAAAAACCTAACTAAAGATTCAATCCATGAAATAGTCTCTGCATGTTTAGCAGAAGTTGGGTTATTTGATGTTGAAAATAAACTTCCTAATGAATTAAGCGGAGGCATGCAAAAAAGAGTCAGTTTTGCTAGAGCTTTAATTACGGATCACACTTTAAATGCAACAACCAAACCCTTACTCCTTTTTGATGAACCGACCGCTGGTCTTGATCCTATAGCTTCATCGAGAATTGAAGATTTAATTAACAAGACAAATGAAAAAGCCAACGGATCATCTATTGTTGTTAGCCATGTTCTTAGTACTATAGAGAGGACTTCAGATAAAGTTCTTATGCTTTACGGTGGTAAATTTAGATGGGCAGGTTCTATTGATGAATTTAAAAAGAGTAATGATCCCTATGTATTTCAATTTAGGAATGGGAGACTTGACGGGCCAATGCAACCCAAAGACATTTAGAAATTATGCGTAGAAGTTTACGAGATTCAATAGTTGGATTTTCCTTATTAGGAGGAATTCTAATATTCACATTTTTTTCTTTTTGGCTGAGAGGAGTAAGATTAAACTCAAAAAATTGGCACCTTTTCGCTGAATTTAATAACGCAAGCGGTTTATCAAAAAAATCACCAGTTACTTACAGAGGTATTTTGGTAGGATCAGTAGAAGATATCTTGTTTACCAATGAATCAATTAAAGCAAAAATAGTTTTAAATAATCCAGAAGTTATTCTTACTAGACCCGCTTTTGCCAGAGTAGTAACAAATTCTTTCCTTGGAGGGGATGTTCAAATCGCTCTGGAAACTAGCGAAAGAGCAATCCCTAAAAACATTGCAAAACCTACATCTGAAAAATGCAATACTAAATTTATTATTTGTCAAGGAGATATAATCACAGGGAAACAGTTATCAAGTCTCTCAAATATAACAAATAGAATAAGTCAGCTTCTTAAAGAATCAAATCAAGAAAATCTAATCGAAAATATAGTAAACTCAATTGACCAATTTGATAGAACGCAAGAAAACCTTGATGAACTAATTTATTTATCAAAGCAAGAAATACTAAGAGTTGAACCTTTAATAAAAGAAATGACAATTGCTGCTAATCATTTGAATAACATTTTGTCTACCATCGATAACAAAGAAACCCTTAATGACGTTAAATTGACAATTAATGCTGCTAGATCTATCTCAAACAAAATAGATGATATGAGTGATGATTTCGAAAAGTTAACACAAGATAAAGAATTAACTCAATCTATAAGAGATTTAACGATTGGACTTTCAAAATTCCTTAACGAAATTTATCCCTAGGGAAAATTTAGAATTCATTTATAGCATTTAAAGCCATAGCTGCAATTGCTTTATCTGTAGCTTTTGGAAGTTGGACATATTTCCCCTGGGCTGCCTCTGCTAATTCTTTGCCAAATCCGCTTGCTATAAATTTTCTCTCTGTATCAATTACTAAGAGTTTTATCCCAAGCATGGGATATTTTGCAGCGATATCTAGAACCTCCTGTTTTAAATTGACATTTTCATTTTCATTATCTTTTCCCTCAACCTCATTTTGTCCAAGAGATAATCCTAATGGAACATTCCCCCTGCCATCAGTAATCCCAACAACAATCACTTGACCTATATCTCCTGTTGAAAGAGCATTTTTTGCTACTTTCGCTGATTGTGTTAGTCCATGTGCCAAAGGTGATCCTCCACCACAAGGCATTGTTTCCAACCTTCTTTTTGCAGCAGTTATTGATCTTGTTGGAGGCAAAAGCACTTCGGCCTGATTACCTCTAAAGGGAATAAGAGCAACTTCATCTCTATTCTCATATGCCTCTGTTAAAAGTCTTATTACAGCACCTTTGGCACTTTGCATTCTATTAAGAGCCATAGAGCCACTAGCATCAACAAGAAAAATTACTAAAGCTCCTGCCTTTTTTTGAAGAAGTTTTGCCCTAAAATCGTTTTCTTCAATAACTATTGATTTATTAGGGTTCCTTAATCTTCTGGATTTTTGATAAGGAGCAGCAGCTCGAAGAGTAGCATCTACAGCAATTCTCTTGACTTTACCTCTTGGAATAATAGGTTTTACATATCTTCCTCTACTGTCACTAAATATGACTGATCTACTCCCGCTATTCCCTGCCTTAGCTTTAGCTGATGAAAAAAGCAATAAATCAGGATCAACCATACATGCCTCAGGGTCTAATATGAATTCTTCAGGTATTTCGGGAGTAGATTCTTCTTCTCCATCAGAATTATCTTCTTCTTGTTCTTGATCTTGATCATTATCATTTTCACTAGTCTCAGGTTCAGACTCTTCATTGTTTGATTGAGGTGGAGGTGGGGGACTCTGATCCTCTGGAGGGGGTGGTTGAATATCATCATCTTCTGGAGGCATTTGCATTGCTCGTGGAAGAATTACTAACCTTACTGCAACTTTTAGGTCTTCAGAATTTACATCCCCATCACCTCGAAGAGCTGCATTTGCCTTTGCTACCTTTACTGCAAATAATTCTGACCTATGCCCTTCTACTCCACCTCTAAGAGCTTCATTCACTAAATAAGTTATTTGCTCTTTTGTTATCTTGACATCCTTTAACCATTGCCTTGCCAATATTAATTGAGTAGATAAATTATCAGATTCTTCCGACCATTTTTCTGAAAATTTAATATTATTTTCCGCGTGTGATAAGACAGATTTTGTAATTTCAACTCTTTGAGCATTATCAATCGATTGATCTGCGGAAAGCACGATGGCAAAACGATCTAAAACATGATCTCTTAGGGCACCTTCTTCAGGATTATAAGTTGCTATTAAAAGTGACTTACAAGGATGAGAAAGGCTTAAACCATCTCTTTCAATATTATTTTTCTCTCTTCCTGTAGCTTCAAGAATTAAATTTACGATGCCATCATCCAATAAATTTATATCATCTACATAAAGAACACCTCTATGAGCCTCTGCCAAAATTCCAGGCTGAAAAACTTGTTCCCCCGTACTTAATGAGGCAGCGACATCAATTGATCCGACAAGTCTGTCTTCAGTTATGCCAATGGGTACTTGAATAAATGGAGCCTCTTTTACTTTTTTTGGAATTTCTTCAATTTGATTCAAATAATCACTTCCAATTAACTCCTCTAACAATTGATTAGTACTAATATCCCATTCCTCGGGTTTATCTGGATCTAGGTTTCTACAAATAGGTCTTATTGAAGAATTTCTATTTGTACTTGTTAGCTTTTCCAGGATTGATTCATTATCTAATACCTCTATGGGAGGGAGTAAAGTATGCAAGCCCCTTGCTAATACTGACTTACCAGTACCTCTTCCGCCAGCGATAATCACTCCTCCTAAACTAGGATCAACTGCTGCCAAAAGCAAAGATAATTTCAATAAGCTATGACCAGTAATTGCCGCCAAAGGGAAAGCTCTAAAAGAATCCTTCGAATTCATTAAATCTTTTATTTCTCCTTTTTCTTTTAACTCGGGGTTCAAAATCACTTTAAAAATGCCTGATATAGAATTTATCCAATAACTTTGTTTTTCGTAGTGGAATTATCAAATCTTAATATCAAAAATGGACTATGTATATCCCTAGGAGCAAATATTGATAGTAAATTCGGAAGACCTCATGAGTCACTATTAATTTGCAAACCAAAAATAGAGGAAATAATAAATGAGTGGGGAGATAGTTCCATCGACAAAAAAGAAGAGAAGAAAAAATTTCATGCAAACTTTTTTTGGTCTTCAATTTATGAGACATTACCTCATGGTGTTGAATATGAGCAGCCAAATTATTTAAATACTCTTTTACTTATAAAAAGTAATTCTTTCCCAAAACCATCAAATAAAAACGCAAAATTACTTTTAAAAGAGCTAAAAAAGTTAGAGAGATTTTTCGGACGAGAAGAGACGCCAAAGGGTAAGAAATGGCTATCAAGATGTCTCGATTTAGATATTCTTTGGTGGGAAGATTTTCATACTTTTGACGAGGAATTAACATTACCTCACCCTAGATTCATGAATCGGAATTTCGTTATTACACCATTATCTGAAATCTTAAGTAGAAGCCAAAAAATCACAAAGTTTGATGACCCAAAATGGTCTATTAATTGATTTACAAAACCAAAAAATAACTGTTAGGCTATTTTTATTTAAAAATTATGGGCAAGAAAGACCTTATAAAAAAATCAATTTTTAAAGAAAAAATATCTGAGTTAAAGTCAAAAAAATTTAGTTTCGAAATAAATAGAATTGAGCTTCCAAATGGACATGAAGGTGAATATGGATACATTAAACATCCTGGGGCAGCATTAGCCGTACCTATTACAAAAGACAATAAAGTTATCATTCTTCGGCAATATAGATTTGCTGTTTCAAGGTATTTATTAGAATTTCCAGCAGGAACATTAGAAATAGGTGAAACACCTATTAATTCAATTAAAAGAGAAATACAAGAAGAAACTGGATTTAGAGCAAACAAATGGGATGAACTAGGAACTCTTGTCCCTGCTCCTGGTTATGCAGATGAGGAAATTTATTTATTTTTAGCGCGTGATTTGAGCAAACTAAATTCCGAGGTTAAAGGAGATTTAGATGAAGATATAGAAGTATTAATTTTAGATCCGAAAGAACTAGATAATCTTATTTCTAGTGGGGATGAGATTCTTGACGCAAAAACTGTGACAGCTTGGTACAGAGCTAAACAATTTATAGATAAATTATGAATAAACCTAGAATCCTTTTTTGGCATAGAAAGGATTTAAGAATATTTGACAATCAAGCTTTAATCAAAGCATTTTCATTATCAAATGCTATTACTTCAACTTACATATTTGATAAAAATTACCCACACGATTTCAATGCAAGTTCAAGAGCTTGGTTTCTAGGAAATTCGCTTAAAGAATTAGGAAATAATTGGAAAAAACTGGGTAGTAGATTAATCATGGATGAAGGGGATCCGGTATTAATAATTCCTCAATTAGCAAAGAAAATAAATGCTAAATTTGTTTTTTGGAATAGATCAATTGAACCTTATGAGATTAATCGCGATTCAAAAATAAAAAAAAATTTAGAAGAACAAAATATTCAAGTTATTGAAATTTGGGATCACTTATTAGTAGAACCTTTAAAAATATTTTCAGGGAATAACAATCCTTATTCAGTTTATGGCCCTTTTTATAAAAACCTTAAATCAAAAATGAATTTATTAGGTCCATATGACCAAGATAAAGTTGTTTTCCAGTTTAAAGATATAGATAATAAACTCAAAGAAAATAAGACAATAAATTCATCTGATTCGGTTCTAGAGAAATTTATCATAAATATCAAATTTCCTGGTTCGAATATTTGTCCATGTAGACCTGGAGAGAATGCTGCAGAAACTTTATTAGAAAAGTTCATTAACGAGAAAAAAATATATTCTTATAATTCTGCACGAGATTTTCCTTCTCATAATGGGACATCTTTTCTAAGTGCATCTCTCAGATTCGGCACCATTAGCATTAGAAAAATTTGGAACGCCACATTAAATTTAAATTCAGATTTTGCAAATCAAGGAGATTATCTATCGATTGAAACTTGGCAAAAAGAACTTGTTTGGCGTGAATTTTATCAACATTGCTTATTTCATTTCCCTGAGCTAGAAAAAGGTCCATATAGAAAAAAATGGGATCACTTTCCATGGCAAAATAATAATGAATGGTTTCAGCATTGGAGCAACGGAGAGACCGGAGTACCGATAGTTGATGCTGCAATGCGTCAACTAAATAGTACTGGCTGGATGCATAACAGATGTAGGATGATAGTCGCTTCATTTCTAGTAAAAGATCTGATATGCAATTGGCAAATGGGCGAGAAAAAATTTATGGAGACTTTGGTTGATGGAGACTTAGCTGCAAATAATGGAGGATGGCAGTGGAGCGCCAGTAGCGGCATGGATCCAAAACCACTTAGAATTTTTAATCCATATACCCAAGCAAAAAAATTTGATCCTATTTGCGAATATATAAAATATTGGATTCCTGAATTATCTAAAGTGTCAAATTCAGAATTATTAAATGGGGAGATATCTAATTTAGAAAAAAATAATTATTCAAGCCCTATTGTCAATCACAGCATGCAACAAAGATTATTTAAATCACTTTATGCTGAAATTTGAATTTCTTCTATACAATTCTTTAAAACTTTATTTAAATTTTCTGCTACATAAACTTGCTCTTGATAAGAAATTTCAGGAAACATTGGAAGACTAAGAACTTCTGTACAAATTCTCTCTGTATTAATAAGTTTTGTTCTAGAAAAATTTTTATCTTTGTAGGCTATTTGTGCGTGTATTGGAATTGGATAATAAATAATTGAATTAATACCTTTTTCAAAAAGTTGTTGTTTTACCAAATTCCTTAAGGAATAGTATTTTTTGCAATCAGTATCAAATAAATTTGAAAAATCTTCATTTAAAAAATATTTATCGTTTCTTAATTTGATTACAAATTGATTCCAAGAATGGGAAATTGAATCAGAGCTAATTTTTGGAAAACTAATAAATGGATTTTTTTCTAATAAATCAAGGTAATTATTAGCAATTTTTCGGCGATTATTAATCCACTTAGAAATATATTTAATTTTAATGTTTAATATGGCAGCTTGAATAGTATCAAGTCTGCTGTTATATCCAATTTGGGTATGATGATATCTTATTGGGCTGCCATGAACAGCCAGTTCTCTAATTTTTTTGGCTATCTTCTGATCTGAAGTTGTTACTGCTCCACCATCTCCAGCAGCTCCTAAATTTTTAGTAGGAAAAAAGCTAAAACAACCTATATCACCGATACTACCAACTTTGGAAGTTTCCCACATTGTGCATGTTGCCTGAGCACAATCTTCGATTACTTTTAAGTCATATTTCTTGGCCAAAGATTTTATTAAGGTCATATTAACTGCATTCCCAAATAGATGAACTGGCATAATTGCCTTGGTATTAGTATTTATTTCTTGTTCTATTAGTTCAGTATTAATGAGATACGTTTCTGGATCTATATCTACAAAAACAGGATTAGCACCAACTGCACTAATAGCCTCTGCAGTTGCAAAAAAGCTAAAAGATGAGGTAATGACTTCATCACCCACACCAATATCTAATGCGCGCAAAGCCAATACTAAAGCATCAGTTCCACTATTACATCCAATAGTATTTTCAACACCAATCAGATTTGAAAAACTCTCCTCAAATTTAGCAATTTCTTGTCCTCCAATATACTTGGCCCCTTTTAAAACTTTAGAAACCTCACTCTCAATTTCAGAGCCAATTTCTTGGAACTGCCTATCTAAAGTAAATGGAGGTATCTGCATAGTAAATATATTAACCCTAAACCATATTTCTATGGGTAAAAAAAATTTTTAATTCATTTAAACCAACTTGGTTCTTTACCAGGAGTCCATTTTATATTGCAACCTAAAGAAGGCATCTGATTTGAAGGATAAGAATTTTCTTGATTCAAATCTTTTACGGCAGAGCGCAAATCTTTTCCAGACAGAGGGATATTATTACCTGGTCTACTATCGTCTAATTGGCCATGATAATACAATAAAAAATCACCATCTCCTTCATTTGAAAAAAGATAAAAATCTGGGGTGCAAGCCGCTTTTAATTTCTTAGCAAAATTTTGATTTTCATCATATAGATAAGGAAAACTCCATCCCTGTGTTTGTGCCTGTAATCTCAAATTTTTAGGAGAATCTGAAGGATGAGTGACAATATCATTACTAGAAATTGCAACTGTTTGAACAGTATTTTGAATTTCTTTACTTAAGGTTAAAATTTGATTCTCAATATATTTAACAAATGGGCAATGGGCACAAATAAACATTAAAAGTAAATGCCGATTATCTAGATTATGAAAATTAAAATATTGATGATTTGGGGAATTAGCATTTAACATTTCGAAATTCGGTAATTGAAAACCTAATTCCAAAACCATAGAATTCGTTCTTACCATGTTCAAGTTAAAATTCTTTGATATTTGAAAATTATTGTATATTTTGCAGTAATCCGTAAAGATAGGTACTTTTATATAGGAGAATAATAGAAATAATAAACAAAATGCTTCTAAATCTAACTGGCAAAAAAATTCTTGTTACGGGAATTGCCAACAATCGTTCAATAGCATGGGGTATCGCTCAACAACTTTCAAAAGCTGGCGCAGAACTTGGAATCACATATTTGCCTGATGATAAGGGAAGATTCGAGTCTAAAGTTAGAGAACTAACCGAACCTTTAAACCCATCGTTATTTTTGCCTCTTGATGTTCAAAATCCAGCTCAAATTGAAGAAATCTTTAAAAATATAAAAGACAATTGGGGTCAAATTGACGGATTAGTTCACTGCCTAGCATTTGCAGGACGCGATGAATTGATTGGAGATTATAGTGCTACCACTTCAGAGGGTTTTGATAGGGCTCTTAATATAAGTGCGTATTCGTTAGCACCTTTATGTAAAGCAGCAAAACCACTTTTTAGTGATGGTGCTGGAGTTGTCTCATTAACTTATTTAGGTTCAGAAAGGGCGATTCCCAACTATAACGTGATGGGAGTTGCAAAAGCAGCTTTAGAAGCTTCAGTAAGATATCTTTCGGCAGAACTTGGTCCCGAAAAGCAAGTCAGAGTTAATGCAATAAGTGCTGGGCCTATAAGAACACTTGCTAGTTCTGCTATAGGTGGCATTTTAGATATGATTCACAATGTTGAAGAAAAGGCTCCTTTACGCAGAACAGTCACTCAAACAGAAGTAGGTAATACAGCTGCTTTTTTATTAAGTGATCTTTCTAGCGGCATTTCAGGCCAAACAATTTATGTTGATGCGGGTTACTGCATTAATGGAATGTAAACTAAGTTTTTTGCATAAAAATGTCATCTCTAAGGCAATCTGAAATAAAAAGAAAAACGAATGAAACAGATATTTCTGTATTTATAAACTTAGATGGAAATGGAATTTCTGAGATTGATACTGGGATACCATTCTTAGATCATATGCTTCATCAAATATCCAGTCATGGTTTGTTCGATTTAAAAATAAAAGCAATTGGAGATACCCATATTGATGACCATCATACAAATGAAGATGTAGGAATCGCATTAGGCAAAGCATTTTCAAAAGCCTTGGGAGAAAGAAAAGGAATAAGCAGATTTGGACATTTCTTTGCCCCATTAGACGAAGCATTAGTTCAAGTCACTTTAGACTGCTCTGGCAGACCGCATCTATCTTATGATCTTCAATTAAAAGCTCCTAGAATAGGAAATTATGATACTGAACTAGTAAGAGAGTTTTTTATTGCCTTTGTAAATAACAGCGGTATCACTCTGCATATTAACCAAATACGAGGAAGTAATTCACATCACATAGTTGAGGCGTGCTTTAAAGCTTTTTCAAGAGCAATGAGGATGGCTACCGAGATAGATCCAAGAAGATCTGATTCAATTCCAAGCAGTAAAGGAATGTTAGAAAAACAATAAAATAGGAATTTTTTCGAATCAGCCACAATTCTGTTGATTTTTGGCGAAGATAGACAAAGTGATTATTTTGTTGTGACTAATTTACAAGATAAAAAAATTGATAAATTTAATATTTTCAAAAAAGAAGATTGGTCAAGTGCTTATCAAAATGTAGAAAAGGAGCTAACTAAAGAGCCTCTAAAAATTAGTAAAGGTAATAATATTAAGAATTTAAATGGAACACTATTAAGAAATGGACCAGGAATATTAGAGAGAGGTGGGCAATGGGTTCATCATCCATTTGATGGTGATGGGATGATAACATCCATAAAATTCGAAAATGGTCAGCCATTTTTAACAAATAGATTTGTTAAAACTAAAGGTTATTTGGAAGAAGAAAAAATAGATAAATTTATTTATAGAGGTGTTTTTGGAACACAAAAAAATGGAGGAATTTTAAATAATGCATTAGATCTAAAATTCAAGAATATCGCTAATACACATGTTATTAAATTAGGAGATGAAATTCTCGCATTATGGGAAGCAGCAGGTCCCCATGCAATGGATCCTGACAGTCTCGAAACTATTGGTTTAACAACATTAAAAGGAGTACTCAAGCCTAACGAAGCATTCAGTGCTCATCCCAAAAGAGACCTAAACTCAAATGCATCTTCAGAACTTCTAGTAACTTTTGGAGTACAAACCGGGCCAAAAAGTACCATTAGGTTAATGGAATTTGATAATGCTGGTACAAATTCTGGAGAGCTCATTTTTGACCGAAAAGATACCTTTAATGGCTTTGCATTCCTTCATGATTTCGCAATTACAACTAATTGGGCAATATTTTTACAGAATGCTATTGATTTCAATCCTCTTCCATTTGTAATGGGTCAAAAAGGAGCAGCACAATGTCTAAAGTCAAACCCAAATAAAAAGGCAAAGTTTTTTATTATCCCCAGAGAAAGTGGATTATTTAGAGGACAGCCTCCTTTAACAATAGATGCTCCGGAAGGATTCGTTTTTCATCATGTAAACGCATTTGAAAAAGATTCCAAAATCTTATTAGATAGTATTTTTTATGATGATTTCCCATCAGTTGGTCCAGACGAGAATTTTAGGGATATTGACTTTGATAAATATCCAGAAGGAAAACTGAAAAGATCAATTATCGATCTAAAGACAAAAACTTGTGAACTTGAAACTTTCAGTGAACAATGTTGTGAATTTGCTGTTGTTAATCCTAAAAACTTAGGATTAAAATCAACTTATAGTTGGATGGCAAGCACTTCTCAAAAGATGGGGAACGCTCCACTTCAAGCAATAAAAAAAACAAATTTAACGTCTAAGGAAGAGATTTTTTGGTCAGCAGGTCCAAGTGGATTTGTTAGTGAACCAATTATGGTTCCATCAGAAAACTCTTCAAAAGAAGATGAGGGATTTTTATTTATACTTCTATGGAATGGAGAAAGAAGAGGAAGTGATTTAGTGATATTAGACGCAAAAGACTTAAAAGAATTAGCTGTTTATGAATTACCCATTTCAATTCCTCATGGCCTTCATGGATCTTGGGTTAATTGAACTTAAGAAAAAATTTCAATTAAATCCGGAATAATTTGTTTTAATGCTTTACCTCTATGACTACAAGAGTCTTTAATAACATTATTCATTTCTGCGAAAGTTAATCTGGTAGAACTCTCCTCAAAAATTGGATCATACCCAAAACCACTTTTTCCTCTTGGGTTTAAAATAATATTTCCATGACATTTGGCCTCAGATTCAATAATCACTTCACCATTTGGGGAACAGACACAAATATTAGCAATAAAAAAAGCACTTCTATTTTGAACTCCATCAAGTTCTCTTAAAACTCGTTCAATTCTCTTCTGATCATTTTCTGCATATCTGGATGAGTAAATGCCAGGCTTACCACCTAGTGCTTCAATACAAATTCCTGAATCATCTGCTATTGAAAAATTATTCGTTTTTCTCGAAACTTCACTCGCTTTTTTAATTGCATTATCTCTAAATGTCAGTCCATCCTCTTCAACTTCCAATGATTCTGGCTGGAGTAACAATTTACAATTAACTCCAGCAAGCAATTTCTTATATTCTTCAATTTTACCTTTATTCTTACTCGCTAAAAATAAATTTTTCATCCTTATTTTCCTGCCAAATTTATAAATTCTTGACCCCACTCTAATACCTCAATTAGATAAGATTCTTTTGGTGCTTCACAATATAACCTTAAAAGAGGTTCCGTTCCTGAAAACCTAAAAAGAAGCCAAAAATTTTTATCAATTCTCAACTTTATTCCATCGATCTTTGAGATACTTTTTAACTTGTGATTATTAATATTCTCAGGAATATTATCTATGATAAATTCTTTTATGTTATTTTTTTCTGACTGATTTGGAAATTTAATATCAATTCTTTTATAAAAACTTGGCCCAAAATCTTCTTGAATTTCATCTAAGGTTTCATATAAATATTGAGATTTTTCAGCAATTCCATTTAATAAAACCATCGCTGCATATAGAGCATCTCTTTCAGGCATAAAGTCACCAAAACCAACTCCCCCAGATTCCTCTCCTCCAATAAATATTTTTTCTTTAATCATTTTTTCAGCAATATATTTAAAGCCAACCGGAAGTTCAAAAACATCTCTATTTTGACTCTCTGATATATTTTTAATAATATCTGAACCACTAACAGTCTTTAAAACTGGATAAGAATTATTTTTAATTTCGCCCAAATAGCTAATAAAGTATGGGAGTAAATCTTGAGTACTAGAGTACCTTCCTTTTTCATCAATTGCCGCAATTCTATCACCATCACCATCAAATATAATTCCTAAAGTTTTCACTTCATTTGTTGAATTTTTCATTAGTGTTTGTTTTAGATCATCTGCATAATTCAAGAGAGGTTCAGGAGGTTTTCCTCCAAAAAAAGGATCAGCACCGTTCCTGATTTCTGAAATCACTTCTAAATCATTAGAAGCAAAAATCTCAGCCATACAATTTGCAGCTGAACCGTGCATGGAATCTACAAAAATTCTCAATTTCATTTTTTTTAATCTCTTGGAAATATGGTCAATATCGAAAAGGGATTTAATTCTATTTAAATGAAATTTCTTAATATCTACCAAATGATTAATACCATTTATTTTTTCAATTGAATTTCCAAGCATTAATCTTTTTTCAACTTCACTTGTAAAAGATTCGTCAACAGAACATCCATTAAAGCTCTTTATTTTCAGACCTAGCCAATTATATGGATTATGACTTGCTGTGATTACTAACGCTCCAAGACAACCGACTTCTTTGGCATAGAAACTACAAGAGGGTGTTGTAACAAAGCTATCAGATAAGATAGGTTCAAAACCACATCCTCTTACAAAAGGCACTATTTGCTTGGCGAATTCACAAGCCATAAACCTACGATCATATCCAATAATAATTTTCTTTGAATTAACTTCTTTATAGAATTGATAATGCAACTCCTGACAAGCAGCGACGACAACTCTTGAAAGATTGGACAGGTTAAAGTCAAAACCAATAATTCCTCTCCAACCATCAGTTCCAAATTTTATCTTATCTAATTTATCAGCTGTCAAATTTCAAATTTCCTTGATTTCTTTTAATTATCTATACTAATTTATATGAGTAAATTTTAAAACCGCCCTTAAAAAAAATAATTTGAATTCTCTCCATTTAAAAAGTTATACAAGATGCAAAAGAAAAGCATGGCTCGACTTTAAGGGTAAAAAATCTTATGAAGTTTGGTCTCCCCATAAAGCTATAGATAAAATTAATCAGTTCCAAATTTTCTCTGAATTTTGTAATGGTGAAATATATACAGGATTAAAAGCCTGTGAAAATGGTTATCAAGGGGTAATTGGATTAAAAATCAAAGGAAATCTTTTCCAAAATATAAACGCAGAGATACTTCCACAATTACTTTTAAAGACTAAAGGTAAAAGTAAATGGGGACAATATAAATATTTACCTGCTGTTTATAAGTTGGGCCACAAAACAACTAAAGAACATTTATTCGACTTAGCTTTTTGTTCTATGCTTTTGGAATCTTTTCAAGAATCTAAAATTGAGAAAGGATTAGTAATTTCAACTTTTTATAAAAAAGTTAAAGTTGAAGAAATTTATTTAAATAAAAAATTAAGAAAAAAAGTTTTAAATGTTTTATTAAATTTGAATGAATGCTTGGAGGGATCTATACCAGAAATAACTCAAGATAGAAAAAAATGTACTATTTGTTCTTGGCAAAAATTTTGTGACAAAGAAGCAAAAGAAAATGGATATCTAACAGATATTGATGGAATAGGGTCCAAAACGGCCTCGTTACTCAAAGCAAATGGAGTAACTAATACCCAAACATTAGCTTCGTACAGCGAAATACAACTTGGAGAGAAATTATCTCAATTCAAAGATCAGAAGTATGAAAAAGCATCCATATTTGTAAAGCAAGCACAAGCATATATCTCAGGAGAACCATATTTCATTTCTAATGAAAATAATTCGGAAGATCTATTAGAAAAAATATGTTCGGGATTTTATATATTTGATATTGAGTCAAATCCAGATGAAAAGCATGATTTTTTATATGGATTTTTAAAAGTAAATAATTTGTTTATAAAAAAAGAAGATCTTATTTATAAACCAATATTAAATCTCAAAAACAATAAAGGAGAATCTTACAGAAAAATTATTGAAATACTATTTTCACATAAGGAATGGCAAGTTTTACATTACGGAGAAACTGAAAAGATAGCAATAATTAATATTGCTAAAAAACTAAATTTTAGTTTTGAAGAAATTGATTTACTTGCTTCAAGATTTATAGACTTACATAACTTAATACGAAAGTCTTGGATATTACCGCTAAAAAACTATGGCTTAAAAAATGTTTCTAATTGGCTTGGATTTGAATGGATGCAGAAAAATGTAAGTGGCTCGAAAGCTCTTTATTGGTGGATTCAATATCAAATTACAGAAAACGAAATATTTTTAAAAAAAATTATCCAATATAACAAAGATGATTGTTTGGCTACTCTAAAAATTGCAGAATATTTGATCAAAAATCAATTAAAGAAAAATTGATCCTACAGATTTATTAATAATAATTTTTCCAAAAATTTCTGAAAAAAAATAACTTCCTTCCTTTAAATATTTTCTTTTTATCATTGCTAAACCTTTTATTTGAGAATCTGATTTAAAAAAACTAGTGATTTTGCCTACAGAGATATCCTTGGCAGAATTTATATATAAATTTTTATCTTCAAGTTCTAAATTCAAATTAGATTCAAATGATTTCCAAATTCTTATTTCCTGTTTTAAAGAAGAAACATTTTTTATTTTTGACATTGTTTCTTGCCCTAAATAACAACCTTTATTAAAATCTATAAGATCTTGTAATCCAAGCTCAAGAGGATTATTTTTTCCATTTATTTCCATTTCAAATGAGGGTATTGCCTGATTAATCTTCCAAAGTTTTAAATCATTGGGATTTAGTAAATTTAGTTTATTTTTATATATTTCAAATTCTTTATCTTCTGTTTTGAAGAAAATAGGGTGGTAGGTTCTCCATGAACTAGATTCATCAATTTCCTGAATTCTATTTATCAAGAAAGGTGCACTTAGGAATACATCATCCGCTGGAAAAATAATTTGATTAAAGTAATCAATTATTTGATTTGTGTTACCTGCCAAAATAATTACTTCTAAGTTTTTTTCTAAAAAAATAATTTCAATTAATGACCTTAGAACTCCATTTGGAGTTAACCAACAAGTTTTGATGACTTTATTTTCTGAATCAAGAATATTACCAGTTGTTATTCCATTCAAAAATTTTCTGGCATCTTTTCCAGTAATAGAAAAACAATCAAATTTTTCAAGCCAAAACTTTTTTTTTATATCTTGCATTTTGAAATAATTATAAAAAGTCTTTTATTGTAAAAAGACTCTTTAATTTAACATTTTCATCTTCAAGGGCTTTTAATCCCCCTTCTTGCCTATCAACTATAGACAAAACTTCCTCAACAACATAATTATTTTCACGTAACTTTTTTATAGCTTTTATTACTGAACCAGCAGTTGTAACGACATCCTCTAAAACAGTTACCAAAGTTCCTTCTTCTAATTTAGGTCCTTCTATTCCTGCTTTGGTACCGTATTTTTTAATTTCTTTACGAATTATTAAACCATTAAGTTCTAAGCCTTGCGAAGCTGCTTTAACGATTAATCCACTTACAAGAGGGTCTGCACCCAATGTCAATCCAGCTACAACTTGTGATCTTGAGGCCTTTAACTCTAAAAACAAATCACTTATTAAGTTTAGGCCTTCGCCATTTAATGATACTGGTTTACAGTTAAAGTAATGACTGCTTTTTTTTCCTGAAGATAAAGTGAAGTTTCCTTTTTTGTAAGATTTTTCAATTAACTGTTTTAACAATTTTGCTTTATTTAAATGATACTTTTCCGAAAAATTGCCCATTAGTAAAAGTTAAATTTATATTTAAAGACTAGAAGAAAAAAAAGAAATCTCACAAAAACTTCCTAATGAGGTGTTTTTTGAAATATTATTTTTATATTGTATATTGAAATTCAATGTAATTTAAATTACATGAATTCCTCTGGGGGTGTAGCAATCTGGTGAATGCACCAAACTCATAATTTGGCTAAGGCGAGTTCGATCCTCGCCACCCCCATTATTCATTTGTCATTGAATGAAAATAACTCTACTTTTATTTCTTTTATTTTTACCAGCTTTTTTTGCAGCGAGTGAACTCTCTTTTTTATTAATAAGGCCAAGTAAAGTTTTAAGGTTAATAGAAGAAAAAAAGAAAGGAGCATTTTCAATTTTAAAAATTCAAAAACGCTTTAGATCTTCTTTAATTGCTTCTCAATTTGGAGTAACAATTTCATTAATTGCAATTGGATGGCTCAGCAATAACCTGGCTAATGATTATTGGAAAAGCAATATTTTATCAAATAGATTTTATGATCTTCTTTTATTTTTATTTGTTGTTTTAATTGTTACTCTTGTTTCAGGACTAATTCCTAAAGCGCTAGTAATTAACAATCCAGAATCTGCTGCATTAAGATTAACCACAATATTCGATGCCGTAAGAAAAGGTATGAATCCTATAGTGAAGATAATAGAATTCTTTGCTAGTGCCTGTTTAGGCTTGTTCAATTTAAATAATAAATGGGATTCTTTAAACTCGGGTTTATCCGCAGGAGAATTAGAAACTCTTATTGAGACAGATAATGTAACAGGTTTAAAACCAGATGAGAAGAATATTCTTGAAGGAGTTTTTGCTTTAAAAGATACACAGGTTAAAGAAGTAATGATTCCAAGATCTGAAATGGTAACTTTGCCAAAAAATATAACCTTTTCTGAACTTATGAAACAAGTTGACAAAACTCGCCATGCTCGCTTCTTTGTGATTGGTGAGTCCTTAGATGATGTATTAGGTGTATTAGATTTGCGTTATCTAGCTAAGCCAATATCAAAAGGTGAAATGGAAGCCGATACATTATTGGAACCCTTCCTTCTACCAGTTACAAAAATAATAGAAACATGTTCATTAGCAGAAATATTTCCAATAGTAAGAGACTACAATCCCTTCTTACTAGTAGTTGATGAACACGGTGGAACAGAGGGGCTCATAACTGCAGCTGATCTTAATGGTGAAATAGTTGGAGAGGAAATGCTCAACAATAGAATTAATTCAGATATGAGAATGTTAGATAATTTCTCAAAAAAATGGTCCATAGCTGGAAAATCAGAAATTATTGATATCAATAAGAAGTTAGGATGTTCAATTCCAGAAGGTGAAGATTACCATACTCTTGCTGGATTTATGCTAGAAAAATTTCAAATGGTTCCAAAAATTGGCGACGTTTTAGATTTTAATAACATTAAATTGGAAGTTATTTCTATGTCAGGTCCAAAAATTGATCGTGTTAAAATAATTCTTCCTAAAAGCTAAATGTGGCTCCTCATAGAGGATAATGATAATTAATATATGGATTTGAAATTATGCAGCCAACCTCATCACCAGTAAAGGTTGGAGTCATAGGTATAGGGAATATGGGCTGGCATCATGCTCGAGTACTAAGTTTACTCAAAGATGCAAATCTAATTGGAGTCGCAGATCCTAATGAAGAGAGAGGCAAATTAGCTGTTGAGCAATTTCAATGTGAGTGGTTCAAAGATTATAAAGACTTAATTCCAAAAGTTGATGCTATCTGTATCGCTGTCCCGACCCTGCTTCATCAAAAAGTAGGACTAGATTGTCTAAATGGAGGTACTAACGTACTCATTGAAAAACCAATTGCAGCTAACGAGTTGGAAGCAAAATCTTTAATAGGTGCAGCTAATGCAAATGACTGTTTATTACAAGTTGGACATATTGAAAGATTTAATCCTGCCTTTAGGGAATTAAATAAGATAGTAAATAATGAAGAAATTGTTGTTTTAGAAGCAAGGAGGCATAGTCCTCATGCAGACAGAGCAAACGATGTATCAGTAGTAATGGATTTAATGATTCATGACATTGATCTTGTTTTAGAACTTGTAAACTCAAAAATACAAAAATTAGCAGCTGTTGGAGGCAGAAATAGCGAAGGCTTAATAGATTATGTCAATGCAACTTTAGTTTTTCAAAATAATGTTATTGCAAGCCTAACTGGCAGCAAAATGAGTCACAAAAAAATTAGGAGTTTAAGTGCTCACTGCCAAAACGGGCTAGTAGAAACTGATTTTTTAAATCACTCTTTACAAATCCATCGAAAGTCTCATGAATCATACACAGCAGAGCATGGTGAATTAGTTTATAGAAATGATGGATATGTCGAAGAAGTTAGCACAACCTCAATTGAGCCTCTTTATGCAGAGCTTGAGCATTTTCTTAAATGCGTTCAAGGCAAAGAGACACCCGAGGTAGATGGTGAGCAAGCCTCAAGAGCTTTAAGAATTGCTGATTTTATAGAGTGTGCTGTAGAAAATTCTGGAGATGCTATTTTACTTGAAAATCCTTTCTAATACCCACAATCCAAACTAAAAGAATTTTATTTAAATCCGACTGCAGCTTGCCAAACAAATACCAATAAAAAGAAAAATAAAGGAATAAGTGGAAGAACATCAACAGTTGGAGCAAAGGCCTTGTAAGCCTCAGGCAATTCAGCGAATGTATTAAATAGAATGAGCACCTTTTTGATAATTTAATTAATTATGATAAGACGTTACCACGTATGGTGAGCAATAGAGGATGTTTTCCAAGGAGCGAAATCATTTGTAAAACAATTATCTCTAATTGCAGTAGAAATTGAGTTGGTAAATCTTACTAAGTGAGCAATATTATGCAAACTTATGAGGGTGAGGCCTAATATTTCGTCATTTCTAATTAAATGATGCAAATATGCTCGGGAATAGGATTTACAGGTCTCGCATTTACAAGTTTTATCAATCGGAGAAAAGTCATTTTTAAATCGAGCATTTCGCAAATTCAATCTTTCATTATTAAAAAATGCAGTTCCATGTCTTCCTAGCCTTGTAGGTAAAACACAGTCAAATATATCGAATCCATTAGCAACAGCTAAAGAAATTTCTCTTAAAGAGCCAATTCCCATTAGATATCTTGGTTTATTTATTGGTAAGAATTTAGGGATATAATTAATTACATTATGTATTTCTTCGACTGCTTCGCCAACACTTACACCTCCTACAGCTATTCCAGGCAGATTAAAATCACTTGTAAATTGCGCACTGTATTCTCGTAATCTCGGATACTTACCACCTTGAACTATTCCGAATAATGCTTGATTGGATTTCTGATGAGTGTCAACACATTTTTGCAACCATGTATGAGTTCTTTGTAAAGAGTCCTCAATATCATTTTCGTTAGCTGTATGCGGAGGACAATGATCAAATGCCATTGCAACATCCGATCCAAGATCCATTTGAATCTGTATTACTTTTTCAGGAGATAAAAATACATGACTACCATCTCTCGGATTTTTAAATTCAACTCCTTTATCAGAAATATGATTTAATTTGGCCAAACTAAAAACTTGATATCCTCCTGAATCAGTAAGAATAGGCTTAGGCCAATTCATGAACTTATGTATTCCGCCAGATTCTTTTACAAGTTTTTCTCCAGGTTGTAAATGAAGATGAAAGGTATTTGAGAGAATCATTTCTGACCCAGTAGAGAATAACTGCTTAGATGAAATTCCTTTAACCGTTGCCAAAGTACCAACAGGCATAAATTTTGGTGTGTTTACCTGACCATTTGGTGTATGAAATATACCAGTTCTTGCACCTGTATTACTGCAATTCGATGTAATTTCAAATTCAAACACGTTAATTTATAAAATTTTTTGATCCTTTTTCATTAATCTACCCTATTATTTAATATTGAATCTGTTTTTAAGTCATTAAAAAATATTTAATAAAAAATTTTGCAGGATCTTGGATTTTCTATACCACATTTCCAAAAATACCTTTAATTAATCCCGCATTTAAAAATATTGCACAATTTGCACCGCTTTTAGGATTTTTTATTGGAACAATACAGAGTTATATTTTTCTTTTTTTAAGAACAAATTCTTGGTCAATTTATGCATCTACATTAATTTGTTTGGCTTCAGGATATTTAATTACTGGTGGTCTACACCTCGATGGTTTAATGGATACTTTCGATGGTATTTTTGCAGGTAAAAAGAAACGTTTAAAAGCCATGAAAGACAGTAAAGTTGGGTCATTTGGCGTTCAAGCTTTAGTTTTTATAACTTTAATTCAAATTGCTTGCCTACTGAAAATTCAAAACCTAATCATTTTTGTTTTACCTATATGCTTATTTTGGGGAAGATTTTCAAATTTATTTTTTATAGAAAAGTTTACATATAAGAGTTATAAGAAAAAATCTATTAGTCACAAAAAGTTTTGGAAT
>QCBE01000019.1 GCA_003281715.1 Prochlorococcus sp. AG-347-B23 | reverse complement strand
TCCAAAAAACTTTTATTTCGAGTTAATCGCTAATAAGGCAGTACCAAATGAAGTAGTTTTTTTACAAGTAACTATTGGTATATTGATAATTTTTTCTCTTATTTTTCTCCACTGAGGGTTTTTCGAACCTCCACCAATAGTAATAATTTTTTTTGGAAGTGAACCTGTTAGTTCGCCTAGTTTTTCCCATCCCTTCAGTTCGATCTTAGCTAGTCCCTCGAATAATGCGTGTAAATAAAGTGAATCACTTACTGGCCTTGGACCAAGTATCGGCTCTAAATTAGAATTATTAACAGGAAATCTCTCTCCTTTACTATTAAGAGGCAAAAGATTTAAAGATGTGTTTTTTGATGGATTTATTTGTCGACTAAGCTCTTTTATTTCTAAATCAGAGAAGAACTGAGATAAGATACCACAACCTGCGTTTGATGCTCCTCCACATATCCAATCGCCGTTTACTCTATGGTTTGTAATCCCTTGTTTTTTTATAGGGTTATCGATAATTTTCTTAACCACAATCGTAGTTCCTAATACAGTTAGACCATCCTCTTTACCTAAACCTGAAGCTATAAAACTTGCATTAGAATCAGTGGTACCTGAGATTAACATTAATTTTTCATTTAAATTAATTCTTTTTGCTAAGTTAAAATTTATTTGACCAATAATTTTTCCACTTTTTATTATTTTAGGCAAGCATTTTTGCCATGAAGTATTGAGATAGCTTCTTGGCCATGATTCTTTTTTAAGATCCCAACCAAGTTTGAGATTATTACCTTCTTCACCAATACTCCAATCTTTTAAAAACCAGCCTGTTATCCAATCTGATTGATGCCTTAAAAGTATATTTGTCCCATATTTATCTATTAGACTTAATGCTTTTGCAAGACTACTGTATGGAGTTCGTAAATGATCTTCTCTACAAGTTAACGATTCAATAAGGAATTTATTTTCATTACATGCTTGGTTATAAGGTATTGCTTCTCCAATAGGCTCCCCATTTAAATTAGAGGCTATTAAAGTTCCTGAAGTACCAGATATAGCAAGTTTTTTAAGATTACTTTTCACCTCAATAGGTAAACTATCTACGAGTTTTTCACAAGAATGGATCCAAGAATTTGGATTTTGAAATTTGTATGGATAAGGAACTGAATTTGAATAAACTAATTTCTTATGAAAATCAATTATGGATATTCTTGCGCCACTAGTTCCAAAATCTAACCCTCCATAAAAATTATCGGGCATAGAATAAATATTTATAAGAATTCTTTTGAAGTCTCTGCTAATGCGGCTGCTTTTTCTTCTACATTTTCCCAAGGGAGCTCAAGATCTCTTCTGCCAAAATGTCCATAAGATGCAGTCTTTCTGAAAAATGTACCGCCCATTTTTTTGGGTAGGTTTCTTAAGTTAAATTCTTTTATTATTGCTGCAGGTCTTAAATCAAAATGCTTTTTAATTAGATCAGTCAAATTAGCTTGTGAAATAACACCTGTATCAAAAGTTTCAACAAGAATGGATATTGGTTTTGCAACTCCAATTGCATAACTTAATTGTACTTCTGCCTTTTTTGCCAATTTTGCCTTAACTATACTTTTAGCTACATAACGTGCAGCATATGCGGCTGATCTATCCACTTTTGTGGGATCTTTACCAGAGAATGCCCCTCCTCCGTGCCTTGCATATCCACCATAAGTATCTACAATAATTTTTCTGCCAGTAAGCCCTGCATCTCCTTGAGGCCCACCTACGACAAATTTTCCCGTGGGGTTTACTAGAAATCTTGTTTTGTGAATGTTTGGTTTGATTTCTAAATCATTAGTGGCAGGAATGACAACCTTTGTCCATAAATCTTCTTTTATTTTTTGACGAATTTCTTCTTCATTTGTGATTCCATCAATCTCAGCATTATGTTGAGTAGAAATTAAAATAGTATTAATCGAAACTGGTACCCCTTTTTCGTAATCAATGCTTACTTGAGTTTTACCATCAGGAAGGAGATAATCAAGGACTCTTTCATGCCTTACTTTGGCAAGTTGAATAGCTAATCTATGTGCCAAGCTAATCGGTAACGGCATCAATTCAGGAGTTTCATCGCATGCATAGCCAAACATTATGCCTTGGTCACCAGCTCCAGTATTGTCTTCCAAATCATCATTAATATCATCTGCATCGTTTACTCCTTGTGAAATATCTGGTGATTGCTCGTCCAGTGCTACTAAAACAGCACAACTATTTGCGTCAAAACCACCTGCTTTATAGCCTTTATATCCAATTTCTTTAATTACATTTCTAACAAGTTTTATATAATCGATTTTTGCTTTTGAAGTTATTTCTCCAGTAAGTAAACAAAGACCAGTATTAACGACAGTTTCGCAAGCAACTCTGCTTTCTGGATCTTCAGTTAATAATGCATCTAAAACAGCGTCACTTATTTGATCACATATTTTGTCAGGATGACCTTCAGTTACAGATTCAGAAGTGAAAATAAAATCACTCATTTAAAAAAAATTTTTTATTGTAAACAATATCCTAATTTAAACATCAGTAACTAATCAATAATTGTAAATTTAAAAAATTATTAAAAAAACTTAGCCACTTTTTAATAAAAAAATTTGTTTAAAAAAATTTATACTGCTTCAGAGGCAATAGGCATTTCTTCATTTTCGTCAGTTTGCTCAAATAACATTTGCTTATATTTAGCAGCCATTTCTTCTGCTTTACTAAAAACTTTTTGAGGGTCAGTCAGCATATCTCCTGGTTCAGGTTCTAGTGCTTTTGTCGATAATGAAATTCTTCCTCTTTCGGAATCGAGGTCGATTATCATGACTTTCATTTGGTCATTAACATTTAAAACATTATGAGGAGTCTCGATATGTTCATGACTGATCTCAGAAATGTGCAATAGACCGCTAACTCCTCCAATATCAATAAAGGCTCCATAAGGTTTAATACCTTTTACAGAACCTATTACTACTTCACCTACCTCAAGTCTATTCATTTTTTTCTCAACCAAAGCTCTTCTATGACTTAGTACTAATCTGTTTCTCTCTTCATCAACTTCAAGAAACTTCAAAGGTAAATATTCACCTTCTAGGTCATCCTTGATTTTTCGAGCACTTATATGAGAGCCTGGTATGAAACCTCTCAAGCCTTCTACTCTCACGAGAGCCCCCCCTCTGTTTGTTGCAAAAACTTCAGAATATATAGTGGCGTCCTCTTTTTGGAGTTGTCTTACTCTTTCCCATGCTCTTTGATATTCAATTCTTCTAATGGAGAGGGCTAATTGGCCATCCTCATTTTCTTCACTCATTATAAAAAATTCCCTGCTCTCTGAAGGTTTTAAAACATCATTAAGCCCCTCCACTCTATTTATTGAAACCTCCTGAACAGGCATAAATGCAGCGGTTTTTGCACCTATATCTATCATGGCCCCTTTTGGCTCTAAAGCAAAAACGGTACCTTTTACTAAATCGCCAGGCTTAAAGTTATAGTCATACTTACCCAAAAGTGAAGCAAATTCTTCTTGTGTGAATCCTGCGCTATCAAAATCGGCATTTGTCCTGCTAGAGGAAGAGTCTGCTGAAGGAATATCGTTCTTTTCGAATGATAAATCTTCCCCATTTTGGGATGCTAAATGGTTATCTAATTCAGAGGAATTTTTATTTTCTATATCCTCAGAGAGTTCCTTTATTGTTTGGGAAGAATTTTCGTTCATTTTTTACATCGCAGACTACCTGAGGTAGTTAGAAAGGAATGCTACTAGCCTGCAAACCAATAGCAAAAACATTTGTGCTATTTATTCTACACTTTAAGATGCTGAATTTTATAAAATTGAAGCTAATTGGTTTTTTGAACTTCCTTTTAGAGATTCCAAAGTAGAAATAAAATCTTTTACCCCATTAAATTTTCTGTAAACTGAGGCGTATCTTATATAAGCGACTTCGTTTTCTTTCCTAAGACTTTTAAGTATTAATTCCCCTATGTTTGAAGATTTAATGTCTTTATTGGAGTTTTGAAGGATTTGTGATTCAATGCCATCTACGAAATTAATAATTGCTTCACTAGTGAAGGTAGTCTTTTCACAAGCTCTAGATATACCAGTCAATAATTTCTGTTTATCAAATAATTCTCTACTCCCATCTTTTTTAATAACTGAAACTGGCATTGTTTCAACTCTTTCATACGTTGTAAATCTAAAGCTGCAATTTAAGCACTCTCTTCTTCTACGAACACTTTTACCACTATCAGCAGATCTTGATTCCAAAACTCTGCTATCTGTGTTTTGACAGGTTGGACACTGCATGTGGTAGAAAAAATGCACTTCAACCTTAATAGTAGGGTAATATTTAAATTATGAAAAGTAAAAAAACCTCTTGTTAAAGAGGTTTTTAAAAAATTCATTTTCTATCAAATTTAGGTGGGTCTCTAAAGGCGACAGCAAAGAATAAGGTTACAACTGCGAGAGTTAGAATAAGAACGTAAGCGAAAGCTTCCATAAGATTAAGTAATAAAGTTTAGTTTAAACCCTGCCAGGGATTCTTCTTGTGGATTCGTCTCCAAGCTTCTTGAATAAACCAAATTCAACTTGGTCGCCAATCTCAGCATCAATACCAGCAAAGGAATTTCTGTAAAGAGTTCTTGAAGCGTGCCACCAGTGCCCAAACAAGAATAGCAATCCGAAACATAAATGTGCATATGTAAACCATGCTCGTGGAGAACTTCGGAATACACCGTCAGATTTATATGTCTCTCTGTCAAACTTGAATGCTTCTCCAAGTTGAGCCTTTCTAGCCAATCTTTTCACTACTGCAGGATCTGTAAATGTTTGTCCATCTAGGTCCCCTCCATAGATAGTTGCAGTAATGCCAGTTTGTTCAAATGAGTACTTTGCTTCAGCTCTTCTAAATGGAATATCTGCCCTTACATTGCCTTCTTTGTCTTCAAGAATGACAGGGAAGTTTTCAAAGAAATTAGGAATTCTTCTAACTTCTAATTCGTTACCTTCCTTATCTTGAAAAGCAATGTGACCTTGCCAACCAGTAGGTAAACCATCACCATTAACAAGAGCTCCAACTCTGAATAGTCCACCTTTAGCTGGACTATTACCTACATAATCATAGAAGGCCAATTTCTCTGGAATAGATGCATAAGCCTCTGATTTAGTGGCACCATCGTCAACAGCAGCTTGTACTCTTCTATTGATTTCAGTTTTGAAATAGCCTGAATCCCATTGATATCTGGTAGGTCCAAAAAGCTCTATTGGGGTAGTTGCTGAGCCGTACCACATTGTTCCAGAAACAACGAAAGAAACGAATAGTACAGCAGCTAAAGCACTAGCTAGAACTCCTTCGAGACTTCCAAGTTTTAATGCTCTGTAAAGTCTTTCCCCAGGCCTATTGGTGATGTGAAAAATACCTCCAATAATACCCATGAGTCCAGCCGCAATATGATTAGCTACAATACCTCCTGGATTAAAAGGGTTAAATCCTTCTACTCCCCAAGAAGGTGCTACAGGTTCTACATGACCACTTAAGCCATAGGGATCAGAAACCCAAATCCCAACGTTTGCGCAATGAAAAGCTCCAAAACCAAAACATGTAAGCCCTGCTAGAAGAAGGTGGATTCCGAAAATTCTTGGCAAATCAAGAGCAGGTTCTCCAGTTCTTGAATCTTCCCATAAATCTAGGTCCCAGTATGTCCAGTGCCAAATAGATGCCAACATCAATAGGCCACTAAATACTATGTGTGCTGCCGCAACCCCTTCGAAACTCCAGAATCCAGGATCAACTCCAGTAGCGCCAGTAATATCCCATCCATTCCAACTACTTGTGATACCTAGTCTTGCCATGAAAGGCATAACGTACATCCCCTGTCTCCACATTGGATTGAGAACAGCATCAGAAGGATCAAAAATGGCTAATTCATAAAGAGCCATAGAACCGGCCCAGCCGGCTAATAATGCAGTATGCATAAGATGCACAGCAAGTAGTCGACCTGGGTCATTAATAACTACTGTGTGAACTCGATACCAAGGCAATCCCATCGGTTAATTTCTAGTAACTATGCTGCATGAACAGCTAAACATCATGATAGTAAGGGTTTTTTAGTCTTTGAGGGATTTTTGTAAATAAATTTATTTTCTTGCAAAAATTGGGCAAATCCATTGGCAGAAGATAGTTTACAAGAAATTTTTAGCTAAAAACTGTTAATATTTTGGTCACAATTCTCAAAGTAAAACGCCAAAATAAGAAAAATAACTAAAAAAATGGCAACTATCAGATTTATCCGTGAGGACTTAGAGGTTCAATGTAATCCTGGTGAAAATTTAAGGGAATTGGTAATGAAAGAAAACTTACAACTTTATGGTTTAAAAGGTATTTTGGGAAATTGTGGAGGAGCAGGACAATGCAGTACTTGCTTTATTTCAGTTGAAGGTGGAAACAAAAATTCTTTGAGTCCTCTTACATCTGTTGAAGAAGAAAAACTAAAAAATAGACCAGAAAATTGGCGCCTTGCATGTCAAACATTGATAAAATCATCCGCTGTAATTTTAACAAAACCACAATCTCCACCCTCAAATTTGGAAGAACTAAAAAAAATTAGTGAAAATAAAAAATTACCGCGATAAATTGTTTAAGACTGTTAATCAGTTTATAAAATTTGTTTATTTTTCCACTTTATTCCAAGTTATATGTCTATAGTTTTAATACCTAATATAGATTACCAATTAAATGGAAACAACTAACTTTGGATTCGTAGCTAGTCTTTTATTTGTAGGGGTGCCAACAATATTCCTGATTGGTTTATTTATTTCTACACAAGATGGAGAAAAATCAAGCTTCTACTCTGACTCTAGTAAAGGTAGGCTTGGGCCAAAACGATAAGACTCTAATAAATGCTTTGCATTTCTGTAGAAGAATTTTTATTTTGGAAAAAAAAGCAACTTTCTAAAGGAGGAGATCATCAATCCTTTGATTTTCTACTTGATTGCATAGGAGGTATACCAACTAGTGATTTGAATTTGCTAAGCATAAACCCCGAGGCAAACCTATATTTAAAAAAAAACTTAGATTTTTTAGAGTCTGTCTGGGAAGATCATTTATTAAATTCTTCGCCAATACAATACCTTTGTGGTAGCACTTTTTGGAGAGACTTAAAATTAAAAGTTACAAACAAAGTACTCATTCCCAGACCAGAAACAGAGCTCATAGTTGATATCGTCTTCAATATTTTTCGAAAGAAATCAGAAAAATTATTTTTTGCTGAATTGGGAACTGGATCAGGTGCAATTAGTATTGCGTTGACATTGGCTTATCCATTTAGCGAAGGAGTAGCAACTGATATAGATCAAGACGCATTAGAAATTGCTAATAAAAATTTTATAAATTCTTCTAAACAATCAAATTTGAAATTTTATTGTGGAAATTGGTGGTCACCTCTTGAAAGTTTTAAAGGAAAATTAGACCTCGCTATTTCAAACCCGCCATATATTCCCAGAGATACTTATGAAAAATTACCTAAAGAAGTTAAGAATTTCGAACCTAAAGTTGCTTTACTAGGTGGCGAAGATGGTTTAGAACATATCAGGGAAATAATACACAAAGCACCATTATTCTTAAAAGACAATGGTTGGCTTATTTTAGAGAATCATTTTGATCAAAGTGAAAAAGTAAAACAACTACTTATTAAAAATAAATTTACATCAATAGAAATTGTGAAAGATCTTTCAGGTACTGGTAGGTTTACCATTGGAAGATATAAATAAATTATTATAGGTTCTTAATCTAAATGAATTTAGTAGACTGCAAAACTGCTTGGAGGACCCTTAAAAGTGGTTTGCCTATAATTTTCCCAACAGACACTTTACCTGCAATTGGATGCTTACCAAAATTCTCAAATATTATTTATGAGTTTAAAAAAAGAGATAAAAACAAACCCTTAATTCTTATGGGATCAGAAAATAAACATTTAATTGATTTTGTTCACGAATCAGCAAAAGAAGATTACAAAAAATTAGCCTCAAAATATTGGCCTGGAGCTCTGACAATTGTTATTCCTACTTCAGCAAAGCAGACTGCACACCTTACCAGTAATGATCAGACTATTGGGTTGAGAATTCCAAATTCAAATATCGCACAATCTCTTTTGAGAAAAACAGGCCCATTGTTAACTTCAAGTGCAAATATTTCAGGTTTTAAAGGATCAATTACTGCTGATGGTATTGCTCTAGACTTCCCTTCTATAAAAATTTTGGGTCCCATCCCCTGGGGGAAAAGTAGTGGAAAAGCTAGTACTATTATATTTTGGAAGAACAGTGGAAATTGGAAACTGATTAGAGAAGGAGAAGTAATAGTGAGGGAATTGTATTAATGTTTTTATTATTATTTTTTGTTTTATTAATTCAATTTTTTACTTATTGGATATTTGAACCCCTTACATCTTTTTTAGAGTATGTTCTGAAAATAAGATTTTTTCCTATAGTTGCTCTGATAGGTTTAGTCTTTTTATTCTCAGCAAAGAATATTGAACAGAATTAAATAAATCATAATGCCGGCTAACAGATTTGAACTGATGACCTTCGCTTTACAAAAGCGCTGCTCTACCGCTGAGCTAAGCCGGCAATCTCTTCATCTTACAATTAGGGAGGGTCAATTATCAGTTTTTTTTTAGCTTTTTTTAAATTTATTACTTTTTGATATCTTTGTTAGATTTATCAGTTTTATCAGTTTTTTTGAATTTTATTTCTCCTGAAATAGTTCTTTTGATTGGCAAATTGGCAACAAGTGCAGTCATTCTATCCTCAGTCTCCAAACTTACTGCCACCTCCTCAAAATCAATTTCAACATATTTAGCAACAACATCAAGGATTTCTTTCCTCATTTTATCTAAAAGATCAGTTGTTAAGGAACTCATATCTACTCTGTCATGAGCAAGTACAAGTTGTAATCTTTCTCTAGCTGTATTCGCGCTAGACGTTTCTCTGCCTAGTAATTTATTTATAAGATCTCTGAGCGTCATCATTTTAAAAAACCTTTGTTTGCATTAATCTCATGAATTTATCTTTAAGACTTTTGCCCTCTTTTTTAAGATCGATAATTGGTACATCTTTATTTGTAAGTCTTTGAGAAACATTCAAATAACATTTTTTTGCAGGAGATCTACCATCTGAAAGTGTCAGTGGCTCTCCTCTATTCGTACTTATTATTACCTGTTCATCTTCTAAAACAATCCCTAATAAGGGCAAAGAAAGGATCCCTTGAACATCTTCGATGGATAACATTTCTTGACTAGCCATCATGTTAGGGCGAACTCTATTGATTACAAGTTGAATAGGCTCAATATCTGAAGTATTAAGAATGCCTATTACTCTATCCGCATCCCGCACTGCCGATAATTCTGGGTTCGTCACAACAATAGCTTCTTTACAGGCTGCAAGAGCATTTTTAAAGCCATCTTCTACACCAGCAGGACAATCTACTAGGACAAAATCAAATTTCTCACTAAGAAGCTCACTAATTTTTTTCATATCTTCCGGTTTCATCCAATCCAACATCCTTGGATCTCCAGCAGGTAGAAGAGCAAGGTTAGGTTCCTTTTTATGTCTAACCAATGCTTGGTCAAGACGACAATTTTTGTCTAGAACATCTTGAGCCGTATAAATGATGCGATTTTCTAATCCTAGAAGAAGATCTAAATTTCTTAAGCCAAAATCAGCATCTAGTACAGCAGTTGTTGCTCCGCTATTAGCAAGTGCTATTCCTAGGTTTGCAGTTAAAGTTGTTTTGCCAACTCCTCCTTTACCTGAACAAATTAATATTGTGCGAGTATTCTTCCCCACGATTTTTAAGATTTTCCAAATAATAAAGCCACTTGCAGAAAGTTAAATATTTTAAAGATTAAGTAATTCTTAAATTTATCTATTTTGAATTAATTTATTGCAAATTATTGATTAATTTTTATTTTCGATTAAATGTGGTTTGATAATTATCGTTTGTTTATTTATTACCGCAATTTCTGGATAATAATTTTTGGGTTTATCCTTTGGTCCTATAGCTATCACATCTGCAATTCTCAACTGTAAAGGGTTTAGATAAAGTGATGCAATAGATGCATTTTTATTTCCACTTTTACCTGCGAATGCGATCCCTAGTAATTTGCCCCAAACATAAATATTTTTCTTAGCGGAAACTATTGCTCCAGGATTAACGTCTCCAATAATGCATAGGTTTCCATTTGAAGATATTCTTTCACCGGATCGTACCGTTCCTTTGTGAAGAATATCGTCTTTCATTTTTGAATTTAACGATATTAACTTTTTTTTAATCTCTTGCTCTTTAATAAAAACTGAATCAATTTTTAAAAACTTCCCACTTAATATTGTATTTCTATTATTTGAGTAAATGCGCAAAGAACAAACATTAATTTTGTTAAGGTGGATTTTTAATTTTGCTAATTGATGAGAACTTATTGACTCGCTGACGGCAAAAATTTTTGCTTCTATAGGTTCCTTGATGGAAAAAAAACTTTTGAAAGTTTCATGGATATTATCTAAATCTAATAAAGTAAAAATCTCTAAATATTCACTTTTAGTATTTTTTAAAACGATTTCCATTGAATTAAATCTAGGAATTGTTTTTTATTAATGAAATTTCATTTTTAATTTCATTTTTGATAATTTCTGGATAAATAATAAAAGAGCTTTCCTCAGATCTCATTAAAGTTTTTATTAATGGAGAACTATTTTCTAATGCGCTTTGATGAGTGCCGTCCCATATTTTTAGCGCATTATTAGATTCAAAACCTTTAAAAGACTTTTCCTTAATCCCACAAAATATTTCTGAATCATAACCATTCTTTTCACATAATTTTGTGGCAAATGCAAGGATTTTTAATCTATTCATCTTGCTTAAAAAACTAATGTCTGATGCCTTTAATAAATCTCTGTCAATAAACATTTTGCATAGTGTAGAAAGTGGCTCAAAAGATTCATCTTTCCATCTAATCAAATGATAATAAAAAGTTATATCATCATTTCTTATGAAATCATCAAAATCAACCTTTGAAGGTGAAAAAATCCATTTATAAAGATAATTATCTAACCAAATATTCTTTTCATAATTATGCTTTATTGTGTGTAATATTTTTTCTAGAATCCATGTTGATATTTCATTTACCTTGTGATTGTAGATAGTTCTATACATCAAATTTCTAAGAACAAGGAAATGCTCAATAGCGATCACTCCTTTTGGTTTGATTCCAATATTCCCATCTGGTGAAAAGGTAAGAGCTGAAATTATTCTCTCTAAATCTACTAAACCGTAATTAGTTCCTGTGTTGTAACTATCGCGTAAAAGATAATCGAGACGATCGCAATCAATCTCACTACTTATCAATGTTTTTAAAGGTTTTGAAAATAGTTGTTTTGATTGAAATAATTCACAAATTTTTCTGGGTAAATCCTTGTCATACTTTTTGAGGATTGAATTTATTGGAGAATAATTTGTAACTAAGTTTTCAGACCATTGTTCGTGATCATGCTCGAATATTGTTTCGCTGGTATGGCTTAAAGGTCCATGACCTAAATCATGCAGTAGAGCTGCTCCATAAAGAACAAATTTATTTTCACAAAATGAAGATTTACTTTCAATTAATCTCTTAAAAATTTTTCTAGCTATACAAAAAACACCAATTGAGTGAGTAAATCTACTCGATTCTGCACCATGAAAAAGTAGTGATGCTGCTCCAAGTTGTTTTATTCTTCTTAGCCTTTGAAAAGCAACTGTATCAATTAATTCCATAATCATTAATTCTTCTGGCTTTCCTGCATCAAATACTATTTCTTTATGAATTGGGTCATGAAAAATTCTTTTAATACTCATATTTTTAAGATTTTTTATTATCAATCTTTAGCCATCTAAAGATTTAATTTCTTCATTGTTTAATTCAATTGTTTGAACTGGAATTTCTTCTTTTTCTAGAAGCGACCCTAAAAATAATTCCGCATTCCTCACCCATTTATCGTCAGCACTTCCAAAATCACTTGCATCCGGTAGATCAAGTAATTTGTCAGGTGTTATACCTTGGCCTTGAATATTATTACCATCTGGTGTTAAGTAACTAGCCACTGTTATAGCAATACCACTATCTTCTCCCAAACTTTTTAGGGATTGAATTAAACCTTTACCATAAGTTTGTTCTCCCATAAGAATTGACCTCTCATTATCTTGTAAAGAACCAGCAAGTATTTCACTGGCACTTGCAGTGCCTTTATTTACTAAAGTCACCATTGGTCCATCAAAAGATATCTCTTCTTGAGAAATAATTGCATCTTTGATTCCATTTCTATCTTTTGTCTCGACTACGGGTTTTTCACTCAATAATGAGTCTGCAACTGCAATACCTGAGCTTACTAGTCCCCCTGAATTATTTCTAAGATCCAAGATTAAACCCTCAACCTCTTTTTCTTTTAACTCTTGAAGAGCCTCTTCAACTTTTTTGGGTACGCTTTCGCTAAATTGCGTTATCCTTAAGTATCCTATTGTGTGAGAATCATCTCTTAATCTTTTTGTTCTAACTGGTCTGAGATCTACTGATCTCCTCTCTAAATCGACTTCCCTAATTTCTCCTGATTCCGTAGATAATTCAACTAAAACTTTTGTCCCTGATTCACCTCTTAACTTAGAGGCGGTACTTGCAAGTCCTAATTTTTCTGATGAGATTCCATCTACTGTCTCGATAATGTCCCCGCTTACTATTCCAGCTTCTTCAGCTGGCGACCCCCCAAGAGTAGAAATAACTTTAACTTTATTGTTATCATCTTCACCTAATTGAAGGCCAACACCATTAATTTCACTCCCAAAATTACTTGATTTAAGTAGCTCATAATCTTTGGGGCGTAAAACTCTTGTGTAGGGATCCTCTAGAGGTCTTAACATGTCTTCAATTGCGGAATAAGCTTCTTCACTTGTTTCAATTTGTTTCTGTAACGTTTTTTGTCTAATTCTTTTCCATTGGATTTCATCAAACTTTTCTGGATCATAAAAACCTTCGTTTACCAAGGTCCAAGCGTCAAGTACTAATTGCCTGCTATCACTGAGAGCATCCACTTTTTCAATCAACAAAAGATTGATAGAAAAAACGATGATCATTGAGACAGTGATCACAGTTTTGAATGTTAAAAATTTGTTAAAAGATGAATTCATTGGGTTAAGTGTTAACACCAAGTATAAGAATTTTAAGTAAGCTCTTTATATCAAAGCTAATTTTTTTTGGATGGCGAATTCTTCATCTGTTTATGACTGGTTTCAAGAAAGGCTTGAAATCCAAGACATAACTGACGACGTAACTTCCAAGTACGTACCCCCTCACGTAAATATTTTTTATTGTTTAGGAGGCATAACTTTAGTATGCTTCTTAATTCAATTTGCAACAGGTTTTGCAATGACTTTTTACTATAAGCCTACTGTTACACAAGCTTATAGTTCAGTCAGTTATTTAATGACCGATGTAAGTTTCGGATGGTTGATAAGATCTGTTCATAGATGGAGTGCATCAATGATGGTTTTGATGTTAATCCTTCATGTCTTTAGGGTTTATCTTACCGGGGGATTTAAAAGACCAAGAGAATTGACTTGGGTTACAGGTGTTGTTATGGCAGTCATAACTGTCGCTTTTGGAGTGACAGGATACTCCCTACCTTGGGATCAGGTAGGTTATTGGGCGGTTAAGATTGTTTCAGGTGTCCCTGCAGCAATACCAGTAATAGGAGATTTTATGGTTGAACTCCTTAGAGGTGGAGAAAGTGTTGGGCAATCTACTTTAACAAGATTTTACAGTCTTCATACGTTTGTATTGCCATGGTCATTAGCAGTTTTCATGTTGATGCACTTTTTAATGATTCGTAAACAGGGTATTTCAGGACCTTTATAAACCCTTATACTGAAACCATTATTAGTTTTTTCATATGTCTACGTTAAAAAAACCAGATCTAACAGATCCAAAATTGAGAGCAAAGTTAGCTAAAGGTATGGGTCATAATTATTATGGTGAACCAGCTTGGCCAAATGATTTATTATATATCTTTCCTGTTGTTATCTTAGGGACTATAGCCTGCGTAGTTGGATTAGCAGTTCTTGATCCTGCAATGTTAGGAGACAAAGCTAATCCATTCGCAACACCCCTTGAGATACTTCCTGAATGGTACCTATACCCAGTTTTTCAAATACTTAGAGTTGTTCCTAATAAACTTTTGGGTATTGCACTTCAAACATTAATCCCACTTGGATTAATGATTTTACCCTTTATCGAAAACGTTAATAAATTTTCTAATCCATTTAGAAGACCAATAGCAATGTCTGTTTTCTTATTTGGAACTTTTCTAACGATATACCTAGGTATTGGGGCATGCTTGCCAATTGATAAATCACTAACCTTAGGACTATTTTAGTCTTAAATTTTAAACATATCTAGATCGTTATACTCATTCCTTAAAAAATGATTCATTAATAAAAATCCAACAATTGTCCAAGTTTGATATGTTCTTGATTGTTGTCCAACCCAAGTACCTGTAGGACCATCAAAATATTCTGCCCATTCTTGCTTAGGCAATTGATTAAGTTGACACCAATATGATTCCTCTATTAAAGATCTCATTTCTTCCATGAGGATCACATCGTCTGAGCCATAATGTTTTTGATGTAATAGGACAGCTGTACCAAAAAACCAAAGTAAGCTTGGCCAATGACCACCGTTATGGTAACTCCAAGGCCAATTCTTTGGATCGGATCCAGTTTTATTTTGCCATTCCTCGACATCCATATGAGGATGACAAATTCTCATAGGCATTTGAGCCATCAAATGCTGTCTGTTATGTAAAACTAATCTAAATAAAGCTCTTTGTTCTTCAGGAGGCAGAACTCCGAACATACATGCTAAAGAATTGCCTAAACTGTAAAATCGAAAGTCAGGCCTTCCTGTCCTAATATTTCCTATTAAGTAACCACCTCTATTCTCTAACCAATCTTGTAGCCATGAGGGAACCACTTGAGGTTGAACGTTAAATTCATTGAAGTGTTGATCTTCACCATACTGCTCAGTTGGCCTTCTTCTTAAAATTTGCATTGTTTGGCTGGTAACCCAATAATGCTTTAAAAGAAAACTTCCTAAATCCTTAACCCATTGATTTGTAAGAATAAGTCTTTGGTCTAAAAGTCTACTTACATGATCTGCTCTACTTAATTCCATTAAGTTAATGCAACTTTTTAAACATCCATGAAGTAAAACTTCAACTTCTAGTGGTGCTCCCCATACATCCATAGGTCTATCAATCATAAATGCGCAATCTGGAACAAATAGTACTGGAGTCCCCTCAAATGTTGGATGTAAAACTAGATCTAGAAGAAGTTGAATACCTCTTTGAACGCTTTGACTTTTTCCAAAGGCATAATCACCGCTTTTGTTGACATAATACCAACATAAAATGGGCCACCATAAACTTGCATCAGCTGAAGTAATCCTCCCTATTGATCTCTGACCATAGTCTCCAATGAGCTTTCCATTTTCTTCAACGAAACTAGTAGGAAATACACCACGCGTTTGGTAATTAGAGCTTTGTAACTCAAGGCATACACTTAGGAACTTTTTGACAATTTCGTAACGTTTTTGGGTAATAAGGTAAATCATTACAGGAACATTATCTCTTAAAAATATTTCTCCATAATTTAATTTTTTATTTTTTGTTGGGTGTTCTAGTGCAGCGACGCTTCCCACTAACTCGCCTGATATCTCAACCAAAGTCTTCTCGAAGTGTTTTTTTGCATTTGTTACAATTTTCTCTTCATCAGAACTTGGTCTTACCCTTAAATTTTTTTGACTAAATCTTTCTGCCATTTCATTTATATCCCTTTATTTAAGCCTAGTTGTTTAATGAGACTTTGATCAAATAAAAAATTAATAAAAAATTTTTGTATAAAAGGTTGCACAATTACAGTCGGATGGTTTAGTATTTTCTTCTGGGCAGAAATATACTTTTTGCATTATTCAGAAACTTATCTTAAATCTAATTTTTGGTAAATGAATGAATTTTTTGGAGATTTGATTTCGATCATTATTTTCAGCCAGAAGAAGGTTTTTACCTTCGAAATGAGTTGATCACTTGTTGTTTAACTCTGCACCTAGAAAATTTAAAAACTTAGGAACTGATGCTTTTATTGCGTCAAGAACAACTAAATTTTTTTTAGTTATTTCAAGATGTATATGCAATAAAGGTGTGAGGTCCCGTCAAGAATATATAAAATGTCATCAATTGCTAACTTTTAGCTTTGATGTAAACGGATCTGAGATCTTGGAAAGTCACTTTAAAATTATTTTTAATGTGCACTCAAAGTAATCCTTAAAACTTAAGGAGGCTGAAACTAAATACAAAAAAACTGAAATTTTTATTTGGATAAAGCAATTCAATTTGAGTAGATTTATCTACAAAAGGATTTGAACACAACGGAGAGTTTGATCCTGGCTCAGGATGAACGCTGGCGGCGTGCTTAACACATGCAAGTCGAACGAACCTTCGGGTTAGTGGCGGACGGGTGAGTAACGCGTGAGAATCTGCCCTCAGGAGGGGGATAACGGTTGGAAACGACCGCTAATACCCCATATGCCTATTGGTGAAATGAATTTCGCCTGAGGATGAGCTCGCGTCTGATTAGCTAGTTGGTGAGGTAATGGCTCACCAAGGCTTCGATCAGTAGCTGGTCTGAGAGGATGATCAGCCACACTGGGACTGAGACACGGCCCAGACTCCTACGGGAGGCAGCAGTGGGGAATTTTCCGCAATGGGCGAAAGCCTGACGGAGCAACGCCGCGTGAGGGACGAAGGCCTCTGGGCTGTAAACCTCTTTTCTCAAGGAAGAAGATATGACGGTACTTGAGGAATAAGCCACGGCTAATTCCGTGCCAGCAGCCGCGGTAATACGGGAGTGGCAAGCGTTATCCGGAATTATTGGGCGTAAAGCGTCCGCAGGCGGCTTTTCAAGTCTGCTGTTAAAACGTGGAGCTTAACTCCATCATGGCAGTGGAAACTGAAAGGCTTGAGTATGGTAGGGGCAGAGGGAATTCCCGGTGTAGCGGTGAAATGCGTAGATATCGGGAAGAACACCAGTGGCGAAGGCGCTCTGCTGGGCCATTACTGACGCTCATGGACGAAAGCCAGGGGAGCGAAAGGGATTAGATACCCCTGTAGTCCTGGCCGTAAACGATGAACACTAGGTGTCGGGGGAATCGACCCCTTCGGTGTCGTAGCTAACGCGTTAAGTGTTCCGCCTGGGGAGTACGCACGCAAGTGTGAAACTCAAAGGAATTGACGGGGGCCCGCACAAGCGGTGGAGTATGTGGTTTAATTCGATGCAACGCGAAGAACCTTACCAGGGTTTGACATCCTGCGAACCTCTTAGAAATTTGAGGGTGCCTTCGGGAATGCAGTGACAGGTGGTGCATGGCTGTCGTCAGCTCGTGTCGTGAGATGTTGGGTTAAGTCCCGCAACGAGCGCAACCCACGTTTTTAGTTGCCAGCATTTAGTTGGGCACTCTAGAAAGACCGCCGGTGATAAACCGGAGGAAGGTGTGGATGACGTCAAGTCATCATGCCCCTTACACCCTGGGCTACACACGTACTACAATGCTACGGACAAAGGGCAGCAAACTCGCGAGAGCTAGCAAATCCCATAAACCGTGGCTCAGTTCAGATCGTAGGCTGCAACTCGCCTACGTGAAGTAGGAATCGCTAGTAATCGCAGGTCAGCATACTGCGGTGAATACGTTCCCGGGCCTTGTACACACCGCCCGTCACACCATGGAAGTTGGCCATGCCCGAAGTCGTTACTCCAACCCTTGTGGAGGAGGACGCCGAAGGTGGGGCTAATGACTGGGGTGAAGTCGTAACAAGGTAGCCGTACCGGAAGGTGCGGCTGGATCACCTCCTAACAGGGAGACAACAAAATGTTAAATATTAATTTTGTCACCTTAGGTCGATCGGTATCTCACATTCTTAATCTATTTAAGAATTTTATTTCCTAAGTTTTTCTAGGTCACACCCATTTTATTTCCTGGGCCATTAGCTCAGGTGGTTAGAGCGCACCCCTGATAAGGGTGAGGTCCCTGGTTCAAGTCCAGGATGGCCCATATCTCTATGTTGGGGGTATAGCTCAGTTGGTAGAGCGCCTGCTTTGCAAGCAGGATGTCAGCGGTTCGAGTCCGCTTACCTCCACTGATTACCACCTCTTTCATAACCTTAGGAAATTTATTGTGATGTGATTAAATTCTGAACGAAGCTAGCTTCCTAATGAAAACATTAATCATTAAGATGCTGGACTCATTGAATTAATTTCATTGTTTTCAGAGAACCTTGACAACTGCATAGATTATTTTTAAAGACAATAAGCATCTTTAATGATGCAGATTTATTATTTTTGCAAATGCATTAATAACAATTCTATTAAGCTGATGCTTCAATTTTTGAAGTTATTGGTCAAGCTACAAAGGGCTCACGGAGGATACCTAGGCACACAGAGGCGATGAAGGACGTGGTTACCTGCGATAAGTCTCGGGGAGTTGGAAGCACACTTTGATCCGGGAATTTCCGAATGGGGCAACCCCATGTACGGCCAACTGAATATATAGGTTGGTGCGAGCTAACCCAGCGAACTGAAACATCTTAGTAGCTGGAGGAAGAGAAAGTAAATAACGACTCCCTCAGTAGCGGCGAGCGAACGGGGAACAGCCCAAACCGATAGTCTTGACTATCGGGGTTGTGGGACAGCAATATGGATCAACAAGTCTAGAAGAAACGTTTGAATGGCGTGCCACAGAGGGTGAAAGCCCCGTAATCGAAAGATAAGTTGACCTAGCTGTATCCCGAGTAGCACGGAGCACGTGGAATTCCGTGTGAATCTGCGAGGACCACCTCGTAAGGCTAAGTACTACTGTGTGACCGATAGTGAAACAGTACCGCGAGGGAAAGGTGAAAAGAACCCCGGGAGGGGAGTGAAATAGAACATGAAACCGTGAGCTTACAAGCAATGGGAGCCCGACTAATCGGGTGACCGTGTGCCTGTTGAAGAATGAGCCGGCGACTTATAGGCACTGGCGGGTTAAACCGGAAATGGTGGAGCCACAGCGAAAGCGAGTCTTAATAGGGCGTTTGTCAGTGTTTATAGACCCGAACCCTGGTGATCTAACCATGGCCAGGATGAAGCTTGGGTGATACCAAGTGGAGGTCCGAACCGACTGAAGTTGAAAATTCAGCGGATGAGCTGTGGTTAGGGGTGAAATGCCAATCGAACCAGGAGCTAGCTGGTTCTCCCCGAAATACGTTGAGGCGTAGCGTCTAGTGCTCCAGCAGGGGGGTAAAGCAACCATTTCGGTGCGGGCTGCGAAAGCGGTACCAAATCGATATGAACTCTGAATACCCTGTGTGTAACTAGGCAGTCAGACTGTGGGGGATAAGCTCCATAGTCAAGAGGGAAACAGCCCAGACCGCCAGCTAAGGTCCCAAAATTAACGCTAAGTGATAAAGGAGGTGGGATTGCCCAGACAACCAGGAGGTTTGCCTAGAAGCAGCCATCCTCAAAGGAGTGCGTAATAGCTCACTGGTCGAGCGATCCTGCGCCGAAAATGAACGGGGCTAAGCGTTATACCGAAGCTGCGGATAAATTTATTTATGGTAGGGGAGCGTTCTATGTTGGGTGAAGCGTTAGCGTAAGCGGACGTGGACGGCATAGAAGTGAGAATGTCGGCTTGAGTAGCGAAAACATGGGTGAGAATCCCATGCCCCGAAACCCTAAGGGTTCCTCCGGCAGGCTCGTCCGCGGAGGGTTAGTCTGGACCTAAGGCGAGGCCGAAAGGCGTAGTCGATGGATAACAGGTCAATATTCCTGTACCAGTTGTGTTTTGGGAAGGGGGACGGAGAAGGCTAGCCAGGCCAGATGTTGGTTACTGGTTCAAGCGTTCGAGGCTTTGAGAGATGGAGAAAACATCTTGAGCTAAGGCGTGAGTACGAGCTGCTACGGCAGCGAAGTTGGTGATGTCATGCTTCCAAGAAAAGCCCTATACCCGTTAAGACACAAATGCCAGTACCCGAAACCGACACAGGTGGGGTGGTAGAGAATACCGAGGGGCGCGAGATAACTCTCTCTAAGGAACTCGGCAAAATGGCCCCGTAACTTCGGGAGAAGGGGTGCCAGCGAGAGCTGGTCGCAGTGAAGAGGCGCAAGCGACTGTTTACCAAAAACACAGGTCTCCGCTAAGTCGCAAGACGATGTATGGGGGCTGACACCTGCCCAGTGCCGGAAGGTTAAGGAAGCTGGTTAGCTTTTGTGAAGCTGGCGACTGAAGCCCCGGTGAACGGCGGCCGTAACTATAACGGTCCTAAGGTAGCGAAATTCCTTGTCGGGTAAGTTCCGACCCGCACGAAAGGTGTAACGATTTGCGCGCTGTCTCGGAGAGAGGCTCGGCGAAATAGAATTGTCTGTGAAGATGCGGACTACATACACCCGGACAGAAAGACCCTATGAAGCTTTACTGTAGTTTGATATTGTGCTCGGGCTCTGAATGCGCAGAATAGGTGGGAGACGTTGAAATAGTGCTTGTGGGTACTATTGAGTCATCGGTGAGATACCACTCTTTCAGAGCTAGGGTTCTAACGCTTACCCGTTATCCGGGAAGCGGACAGTATCTGATGGGCAGTTTGACTGGGGCGGTCGCCTCCTAAAAGGTAACGGAGGCGCACAAAGGTTCCCTCAGGCTGGTTGGAAATCAGTCGTTGAGTGCAAAAGCAGAAGGGAGCTTGACTGTGAGACCTACAAGTCGAACAGGGACGAAAGTCGGTTTTAGTGATCCGACGGTTCTGCGTGGAAGGGCCGTCGCTCAACGGATAAAAGTTACTCTAGGGATAACAGGCTGATCTCCCCCAAGAGTTCACATCGACGGGGAGGTTTGGCACCTCGATGTCGGCTCATCGCAACCTGGGGCTGAAGTCGGTCCCAAGGGTTGGGCTGTTCGCCCATTAAAGCGGTACGCGAGCTGGGTTCAGAACGTCGTGAGACAGTTCGGTCCATATCCGGTGTATGCGCAGGAATATTGAGAGGATTTCTCCCTAGTACGAGAGGACCGGGAGGAACGCACCTCTGGTGTGCCAGTTATCGTGCCAACGGTAAACGCTGGGTAGCCATGTGCGGAGTGGATAACCGCTGAAAGCATCTAAGTGGGAAGCCCACCTCAAGATGAGTATTGCCATGGCTTAAGCCAGTAAGGTCACGGGAAGAACACCCGTTGATAGGCTCTACGTGGAAGCTTGGTAACAAGTGCAGCGGAGGAGTACTAATAGACCGAGGGCTTGACCAAATAAACTTAATTTATTGTTTTTAATTTATATAATTTTCTATGCAGTTCTCAAGGTTCACACTATCCTGGTGTTCATGGCGATGTGGAACCACTCCGATCCATCTCGAACTCGGTTGTGAAACGCATCAGCGGCGAAAATATTTAGGGGGTAGCCCCTTGAGAAAATAGCTCAATGCCAGGTAAAAATATTTAAAAGGGTTTACTCTTGATGAGTAAGCCCTTTTTTATTTTTGGCATTTTGGACACCAATGGGTACTTCTTCCAGTAATTTTTTGTCTCTCAATTAAATTTCCACATTTACGACATTCTTTTCCAGTTCTTCTATAGACATTTGTCTGTAAACCGAAATTCCCATTTTCTCCTTCCAAGTCCCTAAAATCACTAAATGTAGTACCACCAGAACCTATACTTTTTTTTAATACAGTTACAATTGATTCCTTGAGCTTTATTAACTCATTCTTTTTTATTGTTCGAGCTTCCCTAAAAGGGGAGATGCCAGCAGAGTATAAACTTTCATCAGCATAAATATTACCTATACCTGCCACTATTGTTTGATCTAATAAAATAGCTTTTATAGATTTTGTTCTTTTTGAAATAACTTTCTTAAGGTAATTTGCATCAAAGTCTTTAGAAAATGGTTCTGGTCCTAATGAACCTAATCCTTTAATTATTTTGTTAGGCGATAGACCTTTATTAATCCACCACATTTGCCCAAAACTTCTTACGTCAATATACCTAAGCTCATTATTATTTTTATCGAAAAATCTTATTCTTGTATGTTTACAAGGATGACTTGAGTTTTCAATAAATTTAAAATATCCAGTCATTCTTAGATGAACTACAAGAAATCCGTTATTTTTTGAATTTTCTACAAGAAATTGGGCATTCTCATTTTGAACTTCTTTTAATTGAGCTATTAAATATTTTCCTCTTCTATCCCATTTATAAATAAGTGAGTTCAGAAGTCCTTTAATGAATTCTTCTTTGTTGATTGGGAATGCAACAGTTGAATCCCTACAGACTTCTACTTTTTTAATAATAAAGTTATTAAGTTTTTGCTCTAAACCTCTGCGAACTGTCTCTACTTCTGGTAATTCAGGCAATTATTTAAGCTTTCTCTAATTCACTTTCAGCGAAATTATTTGTATTTGCTCCACCATCAGTTCCGCTTATACCAGCGTAATTTACTTTATCGAATCTGACTACACAGTTATATTTAATGCCTGAGGTATCAACTGAAGCAACTTTACCGATTTCATTATACCAATATGATTCTGGTCTTTTTACTCTTACGAGATCTCCTCTTGAAATAGCCATTACTATTAATTTAACTTTTTGTAGAATAACTCATCATCAATATTCTTAGACAAATTATTCACACATATTAATTAAAGTTTTAACAAAAATCATTTATTAAATTATTTTCGAATTCTTCTTTAGCAGGCTTACTTCCCATCCATTTCCTGCCGGGTATTCTTACATCTAATTCATTTTTATCACAATTGATTGAAATAATCAGTTTTTTATTTTCTTGATTTAGAACGTTTAAAACTTTTCTACCTTTAATATCTTTATATGTTTTACTTTGGATAATTATAGGACCATAAATTTTTTTATCTAACTCAATTAAATCATTATTTTTTTTATTTTCGGTTGTTTCATATTTTTCTGAATTAATTGTGTTCTTTTTTCTTATTGCGAGCTTTTGTCCGATTTTTATTGAATCAGCATTATTGATATTATTAATCTCTATCAGTTCTGTTACTTTTAAATTATATTTGTTCGATATGTCAGTAAGATTTTCACCAGTTT
>QCBE01000018.1 GCA_003281715.1 Prochlorococcus sp. AG-347-B23 | reverse complement strand
ACATTAGAAATCGATAGATACCCTTTAGAAGTGGCCTTTGCAGGCAATATATTTACTAATGTTTTTGCAAAAGTGGTCTTTCCACATCCAGAAGGTCCTATTATGGCCAAATGATCTCCACTATCTATTTCCAAATTAAAATTTTTGATAATAGGTTGCTGTTTTAGACCATATTTAACAGTAAGATTTTTAACTACAATAATTTTTTCTTTATTTTTTTCCATGATTTATAGCAAATTTTTCTAGACATAAATAAAATACATCTAAAGCAATATAAAATGTCCGAGGCAGCTGCAAATTCAAAAGAAAAAAACGAAATTGAAGTTTCCAAAACTATTTTGCCTGAAAATAAAAAATATGAAAGTGAATCTTTGAATTATCAAATAAACATTCCCGATTGGCTTCTTAAAGATATTCATAATTTTGAAAAATCAAATAAAGAAAATGATGAGAATCAAAACCTTATAGTAAAGGCTTTTAAACTTGCTTATAAAGCTCATCATGGACAATTCCGTGCGAGCGGCGAGCCATACATTATCCACCCGGTTGCTGTTGCAAATCTCCTTAAAGAAATAGGTGCTAGTTCATCTGTTATTGCTGCAGGCCTTTTACATGATGTAGTTGAAGATACTGGCATTGATTTATCTGAAATAGAAACAAATTTTGGATTAGAAGTAAAAATACTTGTAGAGGGTGTAACAAAATTAGGCGGCATTCACTTTAACAATAGGACTGAAGCACAAGCTGAAAATCTTAGGAAAATGTTTTTGGCTATGGCCAGCGATATCAGAGTTGTCTTAGTTAAACTTGCAGATCGACTTCATAATATGAGAACAATTGAATGGCTAAATGATGAGAAAAAACTAAGAATAGCGAGAGAAACAAGAGAGATTTATGCACCATTAGCTAATCGACTAGGAATAAACAGATTTAAATGGGAATTAGAAGATTTAGCTTTTAAATTCCTAGAGCCTAAAGAATATCTAGATCTTAAAGATCAAATCGCCGTTAAAAGAAGTGATAGAGAAAAAAGATTAAAAGTAACTTTGAATCTTATGAAGGAAAACTTGAATTCAGCGGGTTTGAAAAATTTTGAAATAACAGGAAGGCCAAAACATCTTTATGGCATCTGGAGCAAAATGGAAAGACAGCAAAAGCATTTTCACGAGATTTATGATGTTGCTGCCCTAAGAATTATCGTGGATAATTCAGATAGTTGTTATAGAGCTTTAGCAGTCGTTCATGATACTTTCAAACCAATTCCAGGTAGATTTAAAGACTATATAGGATTACCAAAACCCAATGGATATCAGTCCTTACACACTTCTGTGATTGGAAGACATCGACCTATTGAAGTTCAAATTAGAACTACTTCGATGCATCAAATTGCTGAATATGGTATTGCCGCTCATTGGCAATATAAAGAGGGTGGTTCTCCTGCTAAAAGTAATGCCGAGAGATTTAATTGGCTAAGACAATTAGTAGAATGGCAACAAGAAGGTAATGAAAGGGATCATAATGATTATTTAGCTTCAATTAAAGAAGATTTATTTGATGAAGAAGTATTTGTAATCACTCCAAAAGGAGATGTTGTTGGTTTAAGGAAAGGATCTACCGCGATAGATTTCGCCTACAGAATCCATTCTGAAGTTGGAAATCACTGTAATGGAATAAGAATTAATGAAAAGCTTTCTCCATTATCTACAGCACTTCAAAATGGTGACTTCATAGAAATTTTGACAAGTAATAATGCTTCTCCAAGCTTGGATTGGTTGAACTTTGTAGTTACGCCAACTGCTAAAAATAGAATTCGCCAATGGTATAAGAAAAGCCATCGTGATGAAACGATTAAAAGAGGTAGAGATTTACTTGAAAAAGAAGTAGGTAGAAACGGTTTTGAAGCATTACTTTCTAGTGAAGCCATGAAAAAAGTTGCAAATCGATGCAATTTAAAAACTACTGAAGACCTTCTTGCATCTCTTGGTTTTGGTGGTTTAACTTTGCATCAAGTATTAAACAGACTAAGAGAAGAAATAAAATTACAGACAGAAGATATAAAAAATGATTCTGACTCTGAAATAGCAAAATCTCTTAAAAGTAATAATAATTTATCCACTAATCAATCTAATACAGCAGCTAAATCACCAATTTCAGGGATAGAAGGTCTTGATTACAGAATAGGTAAATGCTGTTCCCCACTCCCAGGCGAGGATATTATCGGAACTGTGTCGCTCGGCAACCATGGGATAACTATACATAGGGAAGATTGTGAAAATGTAATACCAATTCCAATAGAGAGAAGATTACCTGTCGGTTGGAATCAAGATAATAAAACTGGCGATAATAAGTTTCCAATTCAGCTACGAATAGAAGTAATTGATCGAGTTGGAGTTCTTAAAGATATTCTTATGCGGTTATCTGATAAAGGTATAAATGTTAGTGATGCCAATGTTAAAACTGCTTATGGTAAACCAGCTATTATAAATCTTTGTGTAGGTCTTGAAAGTTATAATCAACTTCACAAAACAATTGAACAAATTAAATCAATGGCAGATGTTTTAGATATTGCCAGAGTTGGACAAAGTTAATTTTAAAATCAGATCAATCTATCTTTTACTTTTTATCTTGTAGATAAAGAAAACAATACTGCCGCAAATCAAAGCTAATAAAATACCTACAAAAGATGAACCTAAGAGTAATTTTAAGGAAAAAATTCTACCTTGTTTCCATAAGTCATCAATAACTAAACTTTTTTCAAGAATTTTGTTAGAAGGATTATTTAAAAAAATCGAACCAACTTTATAGTTAAAATAATAAAGTGGAATATAAGTAAAAGGGTTGCTGATCCAGGTACCAATTGCAGCTAGAACAATATTTCCCTTAGCTATTTTCGCAAAAAATACTCCCATTAAAGTCTGAAAACCAAAAAATGGAAAGCAACCACTAAATACCCCTATAGCTAAACCTTTAGCATTAAAGAAAGGACTTCCATTCTGACTCCTAAATAATGATAGAATTTTCTTATAGGTAATATCTATTTTAAATCTCATTCAGAAAGAAAATTTCAAAATTAAATTCTTGATAATTTTACTTAATTATCCATAACAAAGCGAGAGATGGATTCGATAGTTACTACAGAAGATACGATAGCCGCAATTGCTTCAGCTATAAGTATTGGTAAGGGAGGAGTTGCGATAATAAGAGTATCAGGGAAAGACGCAATAAATTCTTGCAAAAAGATTGTTCAAACTAAATCTAAATATGCATGGAAATCTCATAGAGTTTTTCGTGGTTTTATTCAGGAAAATAAACAAAATAAATTTATAGATGAGGTTTTAATTTTAGTAATGGAATCCCCAAATAGCTTCACAGGAGAGGATGTAGTTGAACTTCATTGCCATGGCGGAATTATCATAGTAAATAAAGTTTTAAAGATATTATTATCTAGTAATTCTAGAGTTAGACTTGCAAACCCAGGAGAATTTAGTCAAAGAGCTTTTCTTAATGGGAAAATAGACCTTACTCAAGCCGAGTCGATTAATCAATTAATTAATGCAAGCAATACCAGATCAGCCGAATTAGCCTTTAGCGGGGTTCAAGGAGAAATAAAGAAAAAAATTGATGATATTAAAAATGACCTTATAAATCAACTTTGCGAAATAGAAGCGAGAGTTGATTTTGAAGAAGACTTCACAGATTTTGATTACACCAAATATCTAAAAAACATTAAAAAAGTCAAAGAAAAAATAGAATTACTAATAGAAAATGCAAAAAGAAATTCATATATTCACAATGGAATATCCATTGCGCTTATAGGTAAAACAAATGTTGGCAAAAGCTCTTTATTAAATATGCTTGCAAAAAAAGAGAAAGCAATCGTAACTAATATTCCTGGAACAACTAGAGATGTTATTGAAGTTAATTTAACTATTAATGATATTCCAATGAAAATAATTGATACTGCTGGCATAAGAGAAACTCATGAACAAATTGAAAGTATTGGAATTAAAAAAAGTTTTGGGAAAATAAAAGAGTCAGATTTTATAATTTATATTTATAGTCTTGAAGAAGGATTTAATGAAGAAGACAAAAAAATAATACAAGAAATTCCTAAAGAAAAATTAATTACTATTTTGGGCAATAAAAAAGATTTAATTGATTGCAAAAATATTAATTCAAATGAGTTAAAAAACACAATTCTTATGAGTATTAAGAATAATGATGGTGAAAGATTATTAATAGACACAATTATAAAAAAATGCGGATTAAAACAAGTAGAAAATATCAATATATTTTTAAACGAAAGACATCTAAAAAATTTGTCTTCTTGCTTGTCTAATTTAAATGATACTGATGAAATAATTGAAAATAAATTGCCATTTGATTTGTTATCAATTGAGCTGAGAGATGGAATTCAAAACTTATCTAAAATAACTGGTCAAGAATTAACAGAGGAACTTCTAGATAATATTTTTTCTAAGTTTTGTATTGGTAAATAAATTTGAGTTAAATTACATAGTGATATATAGTTGAATCTCTAACTTCAGTTTAATTTTTATTAATTAATTATTTCTTAGTTTAGTGGATTTAAATACTCCAATAATAAGTAAAATCATTGATAATTGGATCGATGAAGATATAGGTAGGGGAGATCTTACAAGTTCCTCTATTACAGAAGAAAATGGTAATGCATATTGGATTGCAAAAGAAGAGGGTATATTCTGCGGGGTTGAAATTATAAAAGAAATTTTTAGAAAAATTGATTTAAAAATCAGTCCAAAATTTAATATCTCTGATGGAGATCAATTTGTTAAAGATCAAAAACTCTTAGAAATATATGGGCCTTCAAAAAGTTTGCTAGCTAGTGAAAGAATAAGCTTAAATATAGCAATGCATTTATCTGGAATATCAACATACACAAAGAATCTTGTAAATAAGTTAGAAGGTACAAATATAAAATTAGCAGATACTAGGAAAACGACTCCTGGCTTAAGAATATTTGAAAAATATGCATTCAAATGCGGAGGTGGAGTCAATCATAGAATGGGATTATACGATGCCGCTATGATAAAAGAAAATCACATTGCATGGACAGATAATCTTAATAATGCAGTAAAAAAAATTCGACTAAATTCGCCTTTTACAACTCATATCATAATTGAAGCTGAGAATATCGAACAGGCAAAAGAAGCAGTATTAGCAGGAGCAGATAGTGTCTTATTGGATGAACTTAGCCCTGAAATAATCAAAAAAAACGTTCAAGAATTAAGAGATTTATCAATGAATAGCTTAAAAAAAGAAGTAAATAAAAATTTGATAATAGAAGTTTCTGGAATTCACCCTGAAGAAATTAGTAAATATCTAATAAAAGGTATTGATTTGATTTCAACAAGTTCTTCAATCACCAAAAGTAATTGGATTGATTTGAGTATGCGTTATATTAATTAATTATATAGATAAATAATTTAATAATTAATGCTAATCATTTTTAAAGAATTAACAACACAATTTGAACAATCTCTTTTAGATAGTCTTGAAAGAAATGATAAAAAAGGAGAATTCGAAATTCTTCGAAAAAATTTAATTACACAATCATCAAAAGAGGAATTTGGTGATTATCAATGTAATGTTTGTTTAAGTTTATCTAAAATATATAAAAAGAACCCAAGAGATATTTCTAATGATTTTATTAACCTTTTAAATAAAAATATAAGCATATCAAAATTATGTAAGAGTCTAGAAATAGCTGGACCTGGATTTATAAATATAAAAATAAAAGATGAGGTTCTAATAAATGAAATTAAGTCAAATATTCAATGCAATAGGGCTGGCATACCTCTAATTAGAAAAGATTTAGATAGTGGTTTGTCCAATAAAGTTATTGTAGATTTTTCTAGCCCTAATATTGCTAAAGAAATGCATGTAGGGCATTTAAGATCAACAATAATAGGTGACTCAATTTCTAGAATTTTCGAGTTAAGAGGTTATGAAGTATTAAGACTCAATCATGTTGGTGATTGGGGAACACAATTTGGCATGCTTATTACTCAGCTCAAAGATTTATATTCAAATGATCTAGAAGAAATAGGAAAGATCAAAATAAGTGATTTAGTTGAATTTTATAAAGAATCAAAAAAAAGATTTGATAACGAATCTGAATTCCAAAAAAGATCTAGAGAGGAAGTAGTTAAGTTACAAAGTGGAGATATTAAATCGATTAAAGCTTGGAAATTATTATGTGATCAATCAAGGAAAGAATTTGATGAAATCTATAAAAATTTAAAAATAAAAATAGAAGAAAGAGGTGAATCTTTTTATAATCCCTTCTTAAAATCAGTTATTGATGATTTGAATTTAGAAAAAATATTAGTAGAAGATCAAGGAGCAAAATGTGTATTTTTAGATGGGATGACTAATAAAGAAGGCAAACCTTTACCGCTAATTATTCAAAAAAAAGATGGGGGTTTTAATTATGCCACTACAGATCTTGCTGCTATAAGATACAGATTCAATAAATCTCCTAATGGCGATGATGCTTCAAGAATTATTTATGTAACTGATCATGGGCAAGCAAATCATTTTGCTGGAGTTTTTCAAGTTGCAAAAAAAGCAAACTGGATCCCAGAAAATTGTCAAGTAGACCATGTCCCTTTTGGGTTAGTTCAAGGAATGGATGGCAAAAAACTAAAAACAAGAGAAGGTGAAACAATACGCCTAAAAGATTTATTAAATGAAGCAGTTAGAAGAGCAAAAGAAGATTTATTGAAAAGATTAGAAGATGAAGATCGTTATGAGAACGAAGAGTTTATAGCAAATACTTCAAGAATTATTGGATTAGGAGCTGTTAAGTATGCAGATTTAAGTCAAAATAGGATTACCAATTATCAATTTAGTTTTGATAAAATGCTTTCCCTAAATGGTAATACTGCTCCTTATTTGTTATATACACTTGTAAGAATTTTAGGAATTAAAAGAAAAAATAATTTTGTTTATGACTCTGAAGATTTTCAGTACGTAAATTATGAACATAAATCTGAGTGGAAACTTATCAGAAAATTACTTAAGTTCGATGAAGTCATAATTTCTATTGAAAAAGACTTAATGCCAAATAGATTATGCAATTATCTATTCGATCTATGTCAGACTTTTAATAGATTCTATGATCAAGTTCCAATCCTCAAAGAAGAAAAAAATATAAAAATTTCTAGGCTTAATTTATGTGACCTAACTGCAAAAACACTAAAATTAAGCTTAGAGCTTTTAGGAATTGAAACTTTAGAAAGAATGTAATGAATGATTTTGATCCATTAAATAATCTTTTCCCAAAACCAAGAGAAGAAATAATAAATATGCAGTCTTACTCTGCACCTTTAGAAAATAGAAGAAATTTACTCCGCTTAGACTTTAATGAAAATACTTTAGGTCCAAGTCCTAAGGTTCTAGAGGCATTACAAGCGATAAAATTAGATGAGATTTCAATTTATCCAGAATATAATTTTTTAAAAAAATTTTTATGTGATAAATATCTTGATTCAAGAAAATTTGGTAATGATGAAATCGGAATTTTCAATGGAGCAGATGCAGCAATAAATGCAATTTTCAATTGCTTTGGAGAAAAAGATCAAATATTTCTAACCACAAATCCAACTTTTGGTTACTATTCTCCTTGTGCAGAAATCCGAGGAATGAAAAAAATAAGTTGTTCTTACATTGGAGAAAATTTTCTATTCCCCAATGAAGAATTTAGGGAAAAAATAATAAAGCATAATCCAAAGTTAATATTTATTTGCAATCCAAATAATCCAACAGGAACTGTTCTAAGCTCTCATGAAATAATTAATTTAGCCAATATCAATAAAGATTCATTAATAGTTGTTGATGAACTATATGAAAAATTTAATGGAGATAGTCTTCTTGAATCGATAGATTTTGAAAAAAATAAAAATATACTAATAATCCAATCTCTTTCAAAAACTGCAGGTCTAGCTGGTTTAAGGATAGGTTTTACTTTTGGCAATAAAAGTTTAATTCAGTACATTAATAAAGTTACAGGACCATATGATGTAAACAGCTTTGCTATAACAGCTGCATTAGCAGCACTTAAAGACAAATCATATATTGATAATTATGTTTTAGAAGTAAAAAAGGCGAGGGAATGGATTTTAAATAAATTTAAATCAACAAAAATCAGAACTCACTTTAGTGGAGGTAATTATTTCTTAATTTGGCCCAAAAAAGATCCTAAAATCTTAATACAACAGATGAGAGAAAAAGGTATTCTTATTAGAAGTATGGAAAACAAAAAAGATATCGGTAATTCTATAAGGGTAAGTATTGGAACTAAAGAACAAATGATTTTTTTCTGGGACAATTACAAGATATTAGATTTAAAAAATTAATTACTGAAAATATAAATTGTATTTTGATCGATTCTTTTAGGTTTTATTTGAAAATCTTTTCCAACATATTTTACTTTAAAATCTTTCATATTTTCGATAAATAAATCAGCATTTGAGAAATCACATTCTTTATTAATTTTTTTACCGCGTTCAAAGTGAACAGGAATAACTAAATTAGGTTTTAGAAGCTTAACTATTTTTGAGGCTTCTTTACCATTATAAGATTTTATTCCTCCTCCAATTGAAATAAACAATATATCTGGAGCAGACAAAATAATTTGACTGTTTATATCAATATCACCAGCAGCTCCTCCCATATGAACAATTTTAAGGTCATTCTGCTCCCAACTCCAAACAGTTGCCATCCCAAATCTTCTTCCATCTACTCTGTCATGTGGTACAGAAATTCCATTTAATAAAATATCCTCAAATTGATAGATTCCTGGCTCAACGAACATTAATTGATCATTAGGATTATATCCTTCATCTGGAAGCCTAGAACTAGCCAAAATAAAATCTACGTTGACTTCTTTTGGCTCCTTTAAATTACTTGCACAACCTATTGCTTTAAAGGGATTTATAAGAATAGATTTATCTGCACTAGTAATTAAAAAACTACTATGTCCCAAACTTTTTATTCCTAAGTTCCTTGCCAATAATGAGGCAGGTAAAAAAGAGCTAACTAATATCAAAAATAAAAAGTTTTTAATTTGAGAAATCATAATATTATTTTTTTTTATTTTACTTTTGTTCAGCCATTTTTAGAAAATTACTAATTAATTTATGACCAAATTGCGTCAACACACTTTCAGGATGGAACTGTACCCCATGTAAATGTTTATATTCTTTATGAGAGATAGCCATAATTGTTGAGTCTTCTAAAGTCGCAGTTATGTCGAAACAAGATGGTAAAGAACTTGAATCAACTATAAGACTATGGTATCTAGTAGCCACAAATGGAGTCTCGATATCTTTAAACAATCCTTTTTGATTATGAAATATTTTGGATGTCTTACCATGCATAAGTTCTTTCCCAACTATAATCTTACCTCCAAAAGCTTGGGCCAAAGCTTGATGACCTAAACAAACTCCCAAGGTCGGTATATTTTTAGATAATTTTTTTAGAATTGGCAGACAAATTCCAGATTGATCTGGATTACCTGGACCTGGAGATAAGAGAATTCCACCAGGATTTAGTTTGATAATTTCTTCTAAAGTAATTTCATCATTTCTTTTAACTATTAATTCTTTAGTTATTTTATGCTCAACTGAAAGTTCTCCTAAATATTGAACAAGGTTATAAGTAAAACTATCGTAATTATCTATAACAAGAAACATATTTATATGGATTTAAAATAACAATTTTATTTTAGGAACAAAGATATATATAGCAATAATAACAGAATTAATGGAAGCTAATAATACTGCTCCTGCAGAAGTATCTTTTGAAATTTTAGCCAAAATACTAAATTCTTTTTTTACTAATAAATCAACGATTGATTCAATAGATGTGTTCAATATTTCTAATATTAAAACAGACATTATTGTTGCAATCAAAATAACATAATTACTTAGACTAATTTTTAGTAAAAAACCAATTATTAAACTTGCAACTGCAAAAATTAATTGAATTTTAAAATTTCTTGAAGTTTTTAATACATAACTAATACCACTGAAAGCATACTTAAAACTTATAAATACATTACTAGAAGTTTTGTATGATTCTTTTCTATTTTCTAAATAGTTTATTTTTTTTTCCATTTATTTTTAATCTAATCGAGTAATTAAATATTCTTGGAAATTTAACATATTTTCTAAATCATGCTCATTATTATGTTCCCATCCCAAAAGATGTAAAAATCCATGACTAGCCAACCAGATCATCTCTCTATAGATTGAATGTTTATATTCATAAGATTGCTCAAGTGCCATCTCTAATGATATAAAAATATCTCCCAACTCTATATGATCTAAATTATTTAGAGATTCATCAGAAATAATTGGAAAAGATAGAACATCAGTTGGACCATTTTTTTGCATCCATTTCTTATTCAAAGAAGCAATTTCTTTATTAGATATTATCTGTAAGCCTAATGAAAAAGATTTTTTTTCAAAAATATAATTTGGTAATTCATAATCCTCTTTTTTTAATATAGTATTTATCCAAGATAAAAAAACTTTCTCCCAAAAAATAGATTCAAAAATAAGATGAGTTTTAGTATCTTTTAACTTATTTGAAAATTGAGAGAAATCATTACATTGAAAAACCAAATCTAAATTTATTGCAGAAATAATTTTTTCTTTCATACATTCTTAAACTGGAATATTGGGCTTACCTATTGTGGCCACAAGTATTAATATCCCAATTAAAACTAGAAAGGTTATTGAAAAATGAGAAATACTTTTTGAGCCTTTCCTTACCATATTTCTCATAGCAAGCTTTATAAAGCTTGGAGGAGAAACTTTTTTTTCTAAAATTTCTTTTTTATTTTCCATTAGTTATTCAGTAGATTCATTAGAAGAAATATTCATACGTAATAATTCATGAATAAATGAGTCAATTCCACCATCTAAAACACTATCTAACTCGTTAGTCTCCTGCATAGTCCTAAGATCTTTTACCATTTGATAAGGATGGAAAACATAATTTCTTATTTGATTGCCCCATGCAGCTTCCACAATATCACCTTTAATATCAGCGACTTCAGCAGCTCGTTGTTCTTTAGCAATCACTAATAGTTTAGACTTTAAAAGTAACATAGCTTTTTCTTTATTTTGTAATTGAGATCTTTCTTGAGTACATCTTACTGAAATCCCTGAAGGCAAATGAACAATTCTCACTGCTGTTTCTACTTTATTAACATTTTGTCCTCCAGCTCCACCGGATCTACTCGTTGTAATTTCTAAATCTTTTTCAGGTATATCAAGTGAAATATTATCATCTAATTTTGGCATAACCTCTACCCCAGCAAAGCTGGTTTGTCTTTTGCCATTGGCATTAAAAGGAGAAATTCTTACTAATCTATGAGTTCCTTTTTCATGTTGCAGATAGCCATATGCATATTTTCCATCAATTTCAAACGTTACACTTTTAATACCTGCTTCTTCTCCTTGAGATAATTCATTAATGACAAGGCTCATTAGATTATTATCGGCCCATCTAGAGTACATTCTTAATAATATCTCTACCCAATCCTGCGCATCTGTTCCACCCGCACCTGCGTTAATAGAAACTACTGCTCCTTCCTTATCGTATTCACCACATAACAATCTTTCAAATTCCCATTTATCCAAATTCTCTCTTAATTGCTTTAATCCCAGCTGCGATTCTAAAATCATTTCCTCTTCGGGTTCTAGAGAATAAAGCTCAAGAGAGGCATTAGCATCAGAAATAAAAGTTTTCCATTTATCTAACAATTCGAGTTGTGCTTTGACATCATCAAGGATTAACATTTGCTTTTTAGCTTCTTCTTGATTATCCCAAAATTCAGGCTGAGCAGAAATTTGCTCTAACTCTTTCCTTTTCGCTTTTAATCTTGGAACGTCAAAGACAATCCTGAGCATTACCCAGGCGCTCTGTTAGTTCCGAAAGATCTTTTTTGAAATCTGTAATATCTATCAAAATAGAATTTAATCGTTATTTATAATCTAACAAGCACTTTTGTTTAATAGTATAAACTAAGAATTATTTTAAAAAAATGTCCAAAGTTGAAATTTATACTTGGCAATATTGCCCATTCTGTATTCGAGCAAAATCACTACTCAAGAAAAAAAATGTAAATTTTACAGAATATAAAATAGATGGCGACGAAGATGCCAGAGCATTGATGATTGAAAGAGCTGATGGTAGAAGAACATTACCACAAATTTTTATAGATAATGAGGGTATCGGAGGTTGCGATGATCTCTACGCATTAGAAAATGAAAATAAATTAGAAGCATTATTAAACTAGATCTTATGAAATTTCTATTCGTAATAGATCCAATTAAAAATATAAATCCCTTAAAAGATTCAACTGCTGCTTTAATGCAAGCATCATCAAAAAAAAATATTGAAATCTGGAGTTGTACGCCTCAAGACCTGGAAGCTAGAGGTGATGAAGTATGGGCATCTTCCGTAAAAGTTGAAGTAATTCCATGGATTTCTTTCAAAGAGAATGATTGCATACCTCTCGCCGAATTTAATTGCATTTGGATGAGAAAAGATCCTCCTGTAAATGAGGCTTATTTATATGCAACCCATCTTTTAGAAGTTGCCGAAAGAAAAGGAGTAAAAGTAATAAACAAACCCTCATCGTTAAGAGCGTGGAATGAAAAGCTAGGTGCTTTAAGATACAGCCACTTAATGGCACCTACAATAGTTGCGAGTAAGGTAAAAGATCTTATTAATTTTGCAAATATAAATAATGAAGTAGTTATAAAACCTCTAGGAGGAAAAGGTGGTCAAGGTGTTATAAGGATAAATAAAAATTCTCCAGGAATTAAATCAATCATTGAATTAATCACTTCTCAAGAAGAATTACCCGTTATGATGCAAAAATTTATTCCTGAAGTCATAGAGGGTGATAAAAGAATAATTATCGTAAACGGAGAAGCAATTGGATCAATAAATAGGATTCCTCAAGGAGGCGATTTTAGGAGTAATTTAGCGATGGGAGGCAAGGCTGAACCCACATTATTAACAGAAAAAGAAAAAAGTATCTGCTCAGAATTATCTCAACACTTCAAAGATGAGGGTTTATTTTTTGTAGGTATTGATGTAATAAATGGAATGCTTAGCGAGATTAATGTAACCAGTCCAACAGGTTTAAGAGAAATAGAAAATTTATCCAATAACAATGTTTCAGAGGAAGTTATTGAAAAATTAGTAGAAATTATCTAGGGTTTTTAGCGCAAAATATCTGTTTTACTATAGATTCAAATTTTAATTTAATCTCATCTATTTCTTTCTCTAAAACGGAGCCAGAAACTATCCCTGAACCTGCAGTAAATTCAATATTTTCTTCAATACATCTTGCGCCTCTTATTGCCAAAAGAAATGAAGCATTGCCTGATGAATCGACCCAACCCATTGGAGAAGCATAATTTCCTCTAGGAAAAGACTCAAGAGTGGTTATCCAATCCAATGCTGCATTTTTTGGGTATCCACAAACAGCTGGAGATGGATGTAAGTTTTTAAGCAATTCAAAAGGACAAATATTTTCAACTTTAGAGAAAATGAGTGTTTGCAAATGAGAAATATCTCCAAATGAATTTACCTTGATATCACTTTTTTTAAAGTTTGTTATTTTTGAAACTTCTAAAGATTTAATCAAATGTTGTATTACATAATTATGTTCCTTTAAGTCTTTAGTACTTTTTAGGAGTTTCTTAAAATTTGACTTAGTAGAGATAGTTCCAGCAAGAGCCTCTAAAGTTAAATTAGGTTTAGAGAAAGAAAATAATTTTTCTGGAGATGCTCCAAACAAAATATCCTTACTATTCCTTTTCCAAACGTATCTACATGTATTTGGTTGCTTCTTTTTAAATCTTTTTAAAATTTCTACTAAATCTAATTTATTTTTAAGTTTTATTTTAATCCTATTCGCTAAAACTATCTTTTCGAGGATATCTTTCTCTACTAATTGAATTCCTCTATTTACTACTTTTTTCATGTTTGTTTTAGAAGTTTCTAAGGAGCGTGAGAAATCATCAATAAAAGGGGAATCAAAACTCGTTTTTAAGCCAGATGATTTTATTAATTCTGAGCCAGAATTAATAACTTGATTTCTAATTGTCCATATTTCTTCAATTAATGTTCTTAATGATGATTTACCTTCAACATGACCATTGATTCTTAACCAGCAATTCTTGCCACTTTTAGTAATTAATATTTTTGGCAAAATTGCTTCCAAACTAGGGATATCTGAAGGTAAATTCTTATTATTCAAATTTTCAGAGAAAGAAAATAAATAAATTATTTTTGAAAGTGCAGAATTATGCGATTCATTAGTTAAGTTAATTAAATTTTTAAAATTCTCAGAATTAAACTCTTTTGCTACCTCAAATCTTTTTGGGCCATCCAGAGTAACATATTTACACTTCTCGAAAGCTATATATGAAATGCCATCAGATTCCTCCCAAAATGAAGAAAACGGATATTGATTTATTAACAATTCATAAACTTGAAATAAATCAATACAAGGAATCTCAATACAAATACTTACTAATCCAGAATTTTCAACTTTCTTATCGAAAGAGGAAAATACATCTTTTAAAAAATCTGTTAAGTTTAAATCATTTTTCATTACTTATTGAAAATAACTAAAAATGATGCAATAAAGTAAAAAATGTAACTCAATTTATAAACTACATCCAATAATTATCTAATTTTGCGTGTTAATTAAAAATGGACGAAGATAAAAAAAAATTATGGATAAAAGCAATAAAATGGCCTCTTTATTCTGTGGCCATACTTCCAGTTTTAATAACAGGGGCTTACTTGCTCAATCAATATGAAGAGGTAAAAATTTATAATTTGATTTCATTTACTTTAGCTGCAATTTTGATATTACTTTGGGAAAATCTAACTAATGATTTATACGACGCAGAAACAGGAATCGATGAATTTAAATTCCATTCAATTGTAAATCTTGTAAAAAATAAAAAAATAATTTCATTTATTGCATATACATCTTTAGTTATTGGTTTATTAATAATTTTAATTATTTCAGTATCAACAAGTATAAACATTTTTATTTTGGTGGCAGCTTGCTGCTTCTTAGGATACTTATATCAAGGTCCTCCTTTTAGATTAGGCTATCAAGGTTTAGGAGAACCATTATGCTGGCTTGCATTTGGACCTTTTGCGTACTCTGCAGTCTTAATTGCGTTAAATCCGTCTAATATTTACTTCGAAGATATTCCATGGAAAGTTTCTTTATTACTTGGTTCAGGACCTTCCTTTGCAACAACTCTTGTGTTGTTTTGTTCTCATTTTCATCAAATTTCTGAAGATAAAAAGCATGGGAAAAATTCACCTTTAGTTCGCTTAGGGGCAAAAAAAGGTTCTCAATTTGTGCCTTGGATAATTTTTACAATATATATTTTTCAACTTTTCACAATAGTTTATGGATTTATTCCAGTTTTTTGCATCCTTTATTTGCTTAGTTTCCCTCAAGCAACAAGACTTATAAATTTATTAAAATCTTCGTATGCAAAACCTTCTGCAATAAAAAATTGCAAATTCATCGCAATAAAATTTCAAACTCTTAATGGAATTGGTTTAATCACAGGATTAATATTTAATTACTTGCTAAATAAATGAACTTAATATTTCAAAAAAAATCTTATAGCTTTAAGTTATCGGCCAAATTAGAAAATTCTAAAACCAATTACCATACAAAATCGGGTTGGATAATTAAATTAATAAGTAATGATAAAAAAATAGGGTTTGGAGAAGTTTCACCGCTACATAAAAAAGACTTAAAAAAGTGTGCGAAACAACTAGATATGATCCCTGAGTATATAGAGGAATTTAATTTATCTGAGCAAATAAATATTTTTCACCCATGCATTCAATCTGCAATAAATTCTGCATTAGCTGAGATAAATGGAAAAATAATTTTTAAAGAAAACTACTACTTTGATGAAATTGGTAAAACAGCCATCTTGTTAAATCATGAAAATGTAGTTTCAGATCTAAATGATATTAAAAAAAGACATTGTGATCTTGGAAAATCATTAACCTTAAAATGGAAAGTAGCACTAAAAAATAACCATGAGGAAGAAGCAAAATTAGAAGAAATTTTAAGCAAAATAGGTAATAATATTAAGTTAAGAATAGATGCTAATGGTTCTTGGGGAAGAGAGATAGCTAATAGATGGGCTGATATTTTGAAAGATAATAAAAATATAGATTGGTTAGAACAACCTCTCTGTGTTGATGATATTGATGGACTGACAGAACTAAACAAAAAAATTCCAATAGCTTTAGACGAATCACTTTTAAAATTTCCAACTTTGATTGATGAGTGGAAGGGTTGGCAAATTAGAAGGCCTTCTCAAGAAAATAATCCAGTTAAGCTTTTAAGAGAATTAGAAAATAAAAAAGCTTTAATATCTATAAGTACCTCATTTGAAACTGGAATAGGAAAGAGATGGCTTCATCATTTATCTTCTCTACAATTACAAGGACCAACACCAAAAGTTCCTGGTTTAGCAATGAATAAATTCCCTAATTCGTTTCTATTTTTAAATGAAGCAAAAACGATATGGGATCAACTATGAAAAATAAAATTCATACTATTGAAGTTGAAAATAACGAAACTCAATCTGTAGAAAAAATTATTGAAAAAATTAGAGATAATAAAATTATTTATGTAAAAAACAAATTTTATGAAGACAAAGATGTATTAGATTCAATTACTGAAAATGGGCCAGCAATTATCTTAAACAGTAGTGGGAGTTCTGGAAAACCGAGACAATGTTTTCACCATTTAAATAATCTTAAATTATCTGCAACTACATCAGGTCAATGGCTAATAGAGCAAGGATTTGAATTACAAAACTGCTTAATTTTAAATACTTTACCCCTGAACCATATAAGTGGATTAATGCCAATTTTTAGAAGTCAAACTTGGGGATGTGATTGTATTAATATTTCTCCGAATTTGATAAAAAAAACTCGAGAACTTTTACTTTTCACAATTAAATTTAAAAAAAACAAAAAACACTTGATTACATCATTAGTACCTACCCAATTACAAAGACTTTTAGCTCAAAAAGATGGAATTAGTTGGCTAAAAATTTTTGATCTAATTTGGGTAGGTGGAGCTTCAATTTCAGACGAAACTGCAGAACAATGTATAAAAGAAAAAATAAAATTAGCACCTTGTTACGGCGCAACTGAAACAGCAGCAATGGTTACGAGTTTAAAGCCAAAAGAATTCTTAATGGGTTTTAAAAATGTTGGAGAAATACTACCTGATACAAAAATAAGAATTAACGCACAAGGATTAATCGAAATAAAATCAGCCAGAATTGGAATCGAAATAATAGATTCTTTAAAAACTGAAAATTTTAAAAATAAAAATGGGTGGTGGCAAACAAGTGATTTAGGTGAAATTAAGCAAATCAATAATTCTTACTATTTAAAATTTGTTGGAAGAAGTGATAATGCCTTTAATTCAGGAGGAGAAGTTGTTTTCCCTGAAGTAATTGAATCTAGATTAAATGATTTCATTATGAAAGAAAATATCCCAATTAATAAATTCAATATTGCAAAAGTATCTAACAAATTATGGGGAAATAAAATTAAAGTAATAGTTGAATTTAGAGAACTTACAAATGATAAAAATATTGAAATTTCTTTAAATTTATTAAAAAATTTTTCTCAAAGTTGGCCTAAACATGAAAAGCCTGAAAAGTGGATTGTTAAAAACAAAAATAGCATTACAGAAAAAATAAACTATAAATTTAAAAAATAATAATCAGCATTCTTTTAAATTTGTACTCACATTAGAAGCCTCTATCCATCTTTCTAGCTGATCAGGAATTTCTATTTTATTTCTTGAATCAACATCTAAAGAACAGTGTATAATTTTCCCTTCGGCTACTTTATTTCCATTTTTTATAAAAAAGCTATTTACTTGGAACAAATGAGTATTAATTTTAAGAGGAGCAATTTTTACTTTTAAAAAATCTCCAATTTTAATAGGTGCAAGAAAGTTTGCTTCGCAGTTTACTATGGGAAAAATAATTTGACTTTTACGTATAGAAAAATCTGGAAAAATATCTTGATATGGAATCCCATAAATTTCGATACTCTCTTCCCAAGCTTCGTGAGACCATTTTAATAAGTTATGAAAATGAATTACACCTGCAGAATCACAATCACCGAATCTTACCTTCTTCTGCAATATCAACCAGTCAGCGGGTCTCATTTAAAGAACTTATCTATCAACAGATCCCATAATGACATCTATTGAGCCAAGAATTGCCATAATATCGGCGATTTTGGCACCTTTAAGAATATGAGGCAATATTTGCAGATTATTTAAATCAGCTGCTCTGATTTTAAATCTCCATGGGGTAACTTCATTATTTCCTTGAATGAATACACCTATTTCTCCTTTACCGGACTCTAATCTTGTATACAATTCTCCGTTAGGAATTTTAAAAGTTGGAGCAACCTTCTTAGCTACATATTGATAGTCCATACCAAATATTTCACTTTTCTTATCTTCAGTCGCCATTCTTTGAGCTTCCAAATTTTCTGTTGGACCTCCTGGAATCATTTTACAGGCTTGGCGAATGATACTTAGTGATTGTCTCATCTCTTCGACTCTCACTCGATATCTCGCATAACAATCTCCTTCTTTTTCTGAAGCAATCTGCCAATCAAAATCGTCATAACATTCATAACTATCGACTTTCCTTAAATCCCAGGAAACTCCAGAAGCTCTAAGCATTGGCCCAGACAAAGACCAATTAATTGCTTGGTCTCTTTGTATTGTTCCCAGACCTTCAATTCTTTTTCTAAAAATTGGATTATTTGTGATTAGTTTTTCATATTCATCAATCTTAGGTCCAAACCAATCACAAAAGTCTATACATTTTTCTAACCATCCGTATGGAAGATCACATGCGACACCACCTATCCTAAAGAAATTATTATTTATCAGCCTCTGTCCAGTAGCAGCTTCCCAGAGATCATATATCATTTCTCTTTCTCTAAAAATATAGAAAAATGGAGTTTGAGCTCCTACGTCTGCTAAAAAGGGACCGAGCCATAAAAGATGATTAGCAATACGATTGAGTTCTAGCATTAGAACTCTGATGTAACTAGCTCTTTTAGGAACTGGAATATTAGCTAATCTTTCAGGAGCATTTACTACAATAGCTTCATAAAACATTCCTGCTGCATAATCCATTCTGCTTACATAAGGGACATACATTACATTTGTCCTATTTTCAGCTATCTTTTCCATTCCTCTATGTAAATATCCAATTACTGGCTCACAATCAATGACATTCTCACCATCAAGAGTTACAACTAACCTTAAAACCCCATGCATTGAGGGATGGTGAGGGCCAAAATTGACCACCATTGGTTCTGTTCTAGTCTCTAGCTGAGCCATTCGAAATTTAACTTCTAAATAAATCTTAGTCGAAAGTTATGCAAACTGACCTATCTGATTCATCTTTTTTCAATCATAAATCAGTTATGACAGATGAGATTATAGCCTCATTAGAGCATTACCCATTAATCCATAACAACCAACTTAAAGGAATAGACGCAACTTTGGGGGGAGGCGGGCACTCTTATCATTTATTGAGAAAATATTCGGATTTAAATATAATTGGACTTGATCAAGATCCATTCGCAAGAAAATCAGCATCAAAAAAACTTGATGAATTTAAAAATAGGATTGATATTAGGGCTACAAATTTTGCGGATTTTATGCCAAAAGAAAAAGTATCTTTTGTGATTGCAGATCTTGGAGTAAATAGCAACCAAATTGATGACCCTAAAAGAGGATTTAGTTTCCAAAAAAATGGGCCGCTTGATATGCGCATGAATCCTTTTCTTGAGGTTGATGCAGAGAAATTAATTGAGGCTTTAAATGAAAAAGATCTAGCTAACCTAATTTATAAATATGGAGAAGAGAGATTATCAAGAAAAATTTCTAGGAAAATAAAAATGGATTTAAAGGAAAATGGGAAATATTCTGGGACAAAAGAATTAGCTTATTCTATTGCAGGATGCTTTCCACCAAAACAAAGATATAAAAAAATACACCCAGCAACAAGAACATTTCAAGCACTAAGAATTGCTGTCAATAAAGAAATTGAAGTATTAGAAAAATTCTTGCAAGTTGTCCCTGAATGGCTTTTGCCAGGAGGTATTATTTCTATTATTAGTTTTCATTCCCTGGAGGATAGGTTAGTGAAAAATTCTTTTAAGAATGATCAAAGACTAAAAAACCTGACAAAAAAGCCAATAACTCCTTCCGAACAAGAAGTCGAACTCAATAAAAGAGCTAGAAGTGGAAAATTAAGAATTGCTCAATTAAAATAAGAGCCAATAATTTCTAGCGTAATGATCTGATCGTATTTGTAAGAATATGAATTGCGTTTTTTATATCTTTTGAATTAGTGCTTAATCCAATGCTTAACCTTATTGAAGATTCTGCTTCTTTAAAAGATCTACCTAAGGCTAGTAAAACATGAGATGGTTCACCATTACTACATGCAGATCCACTAGAACAAATTATTTTAGATTTTAAAAGTTTGTGAAACTTTGCTCCGTTTAAATCCAATACAGTCAAATTTAAATTGTGAGGTAATCTTTTTTCCATGGAGCCATTAATTAATAAACCAGAATTATTTTCTAACAAACCCTCTAAAAGGGTATTTCTATGCAAAAGTAATTTCTCGGCATTATTTTTTTGATTAAAAACTGCTATCTCTATTGCTTTAGCAAAGCCAACTACTAAAGGGAGAGGTAATGTACCAGACCTGAAACCATATTCCTGACCTCCTCCAACAATCAAAGGCTCAAGATTTATTTCTTCATCAATCAAAAGAAGTCCTATCCCTTTAGGACCATATATTTTGTGAGAACTCATCGTTATCATATTTACATCTGATAAAAGATTGTCTAACTCGATATAACCTAAACATTGTGCAAAATCAGAGTGAAAAGTTATTCCTCGCGATTTACATATCTTTGAAATATTCTCTACAGGCTGGATAACTCCTATTTCGTTATTTGCCAACATGACACTAACCAGAAATGTATCTTCTCTTATTTTTTTTTTGAATTGTTCTTCTGAAATTAAGCCATCTTTCTCAGGATTAATTTCTGTAACCATAAATCCCTCTTTTTTAAGTTGGTTTAAGGGCTCCAAAACAGCTTTATGCTCCGTTTTTAAGGTAATAATATGTCCATAATTTCCAGTTTTTTTATAGAAATTTCTAGCAAAACCTAATAGGGCTAAGTTATTAGATTCAGTTGCCCCACTTGTAAAAATAACTTTTTTATTCTTAAGAAATAAACTTTGTTCTATTTTTTCTCTTGAGGCTTCCAATATAGCGCTTGCGTTAATCCCCGCCAAATTAGATTTATTTGCAGGGTTAGAAAATATCCCACTCCAAAAAGGTTTCATAGAATCAACGACATCTTTAGAGCAAGGAGTCGAAGATTGATAGTCTAGTAGTATGGGAGTTGATAGCATTATGTTTAGTATATAAAATTCTGTTTATTACTAGAAAATCAAATTAAAGTATTAAAAAAATGAATGAAATTAATCAAATAAATAATGAACCGGTAAGAAAATCAAGAATTTTATTAGTTGATGATGAGCCTGGTTTAAGAACAGCTGTTAAAACATTTCTAGAAGATGAAGGCTTTGAAATATTTATTGCAGTTGATGGAGAGGATGGTTGGGAAAAAGCTCAAACAGTCTTCCCCGATTTGATAATTAGCGATGTTATGATGCCTCGAGCCAACGGTTATGCTTTATTAGAAAAAATTAGAGAGGATGAAAAATTAGGAGGAACTCCAGTAATTTTTCTAACTGCAAAAGGAATGACCCTAGACAGAACAGAAGGTTATCTTGCAGGAGTTGATGATTATATTTCCAAACCTTTCGATCCCGATGAATTAGCTGCAAGAGTCAAAAATGTAATCAACAGACAAGAACGATTATTAAAAGAAGCGGCACGATTCGCAGATATTGACGTAAGCAAAATGGCAAAACAAATTACTGAAATAAAATCTATGCTCACAGACCAAAACCAGACTAATCCAGAAAATAAAATAAATCTTCCTAGTTTCACTCCTAGAGAAGCAAGTGTGCTTCAACTAGTAGCAGAGGGACTGATGAACAAAGAAATTGCAAGACAGCTTGAAACATCTATTAGAAATGTTGAGAAATATGTAAGTAGACTTTTTATCAAAACAGGTACATCAAGCCGAACAGAATTAGTTCGTTATGCACTTGAAAATCATTTAGTAAAATAAATTATTAAATTTTTTCGAATTCAATTAGTTTTGAAAAATAAAAAGGGGCTTGATTTAATTTCTTTTTAACAACTTTAAATCCTCTTTCTTTGGCAGCATTAATAATACCCTTTTCTTTCAATGTATATGCTCTTGTAGTTTTACTTGGCCCAGGAAATAATTTTCCAATATTTTTTAGAACAGCCAGAACTGGGGTATAAGGAGCAAAGCTAACGATTAGTTTTTCTTTGCTTAAATCGCATAGATGTTGGACCATTTCTTCTGCGACCGGTTGAGGATAATGAATAAATACATCCAAACAAACTACAACATCAAATAAACCTTTTAATTTTTCCAGATCACAGACTTCATATTTTATTTTACCTTGATTCAAACCTAATTCATGAATGCGTTTTTTTGTTTCTTTAATCATTTCAGAAGAAATATCGCTCATCTGTAGTTCTTTTATACCGAGTCTTAGTAAAGGTATGGAAAGACTTCCTACACCACAGCCTGCATCACAATAACTTTTTTTGGTTAGTTCAGGATAATTTTTGATGTATGAGACTACATCATCTACAGTTTTTTGATGTCCTTTCCTAATATTTTTCTGAACTGTATTAATTTCATCAGATTTGCTATAAATTTTATTCCATCTCTCAAAGCCAGTACCATTAAAATACTCCCTGACTTCACTTTTTTCGACAATCTTATTTGACGTCATAATATTCTATGAAAATTTATTCTTTTCATACTAACTAACTGGCACCAAATTAATTGCGCGCCATTATAGGAAAGAATTGATTTGTTATTTTGTCAGAATTGAATT